>NZ_JAKJJW010000001.1:0-250809 GCF_025669985.1 Brachybacterium atlanticum
CGGGGCGGGGACCCTCGCGGCGAGCACGAGGGCCCGCGGCGCCACGGTCCGGGCTCGGGCCATGACGACTCGCGGCACGGGGGCGGTCGGCACGGCGGCTCTCGCGGCGCGGCCGGTGGCCGTCCGATGCGCCGCCCCGAGGTGGTCGAGGTGCTCGATGATGCCGCGCTGCTGCCCGCGATCATGTTCATCTTCTCCCGCGCCGGCTGCGAGGGCGCCGTCCAGCAGTGCGCCCGGGCCCGCCTGCGCCTGACCGACGACCACGAGCGCGGCGAGATCCGCGCCGTCCTCGACGAGCGCCTGGCCGAGATCGGCGTCGAGGACGAGGAGGTGCTGGGCCTGCACGCCTTCCGCCGCGCCGTCCTGGACGGCTACGCCGCCCACCACGCCGGGATGCTGCCGCTGCTGAAGACCGTCGTCGAGGAGCTCTTCGCCCGCGGGCTGCTCAAGGTCGTCTTCGCCACCGAGACCCTCGCTCTCGGCATCAACATGCCGGCCCGCTCCGTGGTGCTCGAGAAGCTCGTGAAGTTCAACGGCGTCGAGCACGCCGACCTCACACCGGGGGAGTACACCCAGCTCACCGGTCGTGCGGGACGGCGCGGCATCGACACCGAGGGGCATGCCGTGATCGTCGGCGGGCCGCGCTTCGACGCCGCGGCCGCCGCCTCCCTCGCCTCGCGCCGGACCTATCCGCTGCGCTCCGCCTTCCGCCCCACCCCGAACATGGCGGTGAACCTGCTGGACCGCTTCGACCTCTCCCGCGCCCGCGAGACCCTCGAGACCAGCTTCGCCCAGTTCCAGGCGGACCGCTCCGTGGTGGGCCTCGCCCGGCGCGCCCGCGAGCTCGAGGACACCGTCGCGGACTACCGTGCGGCGGTGACCTGCGAGCGCGGCGACCTGCTCGAGTACGCCGGGATCCAGGAGGCGATCAGCGCGCGGGAGAAGGAGCTCTCCCAGGCCCGGGCCGCCGCGGACCGCGACCGCACCCGCAGCGTCCTCGGCGACCTGCGCCGCGGCGAGATCATCGCACTGCCCGGCGGGAAGCGCCGCGGCTACGCCGTCGTGCTCGACGTGGACCGCCACGTCCTCGGCGGTCCCCAGGTGGACCTGCTGGACACCGAGGGACGCCGCCGCAGCCTCCGCCCCGGTGACGTGCCCTCCCCACCCGCGGTCATCGACACCCTGCGCCTGCCGCGCCCGGAGGCGCTCGGCAGCGGCAAGGTGCGCAAGGACACCGCCTCCGCGCTCCGACAGCGCCTGGCGGGCCAGGACGACGACGCCCGCCGCGAGGTGCGCCGGCGGGCCGGACGTACCCCCTCCACCGCCGCCCAGGACCCCCGCCTGCAGGAGCTGCGTGCACAGCTGGCCGAGCACCCCTGCGCGGCCTGCCCCGAGCTCGAGTCGCATCTGCGCTGGGTGGGCCGGTGGCGGAAGTCCCGCGGCGAGCTCGAGGGCGTCCAGCGCCGCATCAGCGGACGCACCAGCTCGCTGGCCCGCCGCTTCGACCGGCTCACCGACCTGCTGCTCGAGCTCGGGTATCTCGAGCACGCGGGCGAGGACGGGGAGGAGCTCGTCCCCACGGCGAGCGGGATGCGGCTGCGACGCCTGTTCAGCGACCGGGACCTGCTGATCGCCGAATGCCTCGAGCACGGTGCCTGGGACGGTCTGGACGCGGCGGGGCTCGCCGCCGTGGTCTCCGCCGCCGTCCACGAGACCCGCCGCGACGACCGTGCGCCGGAGCTGATCCCCGATCCCGCCGTCGGCGCGGCGCTCGAGGCCTCGAGCAGGATCGCCGCCGAGCTGCAGTCCGCCGAGGCGCGGCACGGCATCGACCCCACCCTCCCGCCGGATCCCGCGATCGCGGCGATCGTGCACCGCTGGGCGCGCGGCGCGCACCTGGCCGCCGCGCTCGAGAGCAACGACCTCCCGCCGGGCGATTTCGTGCGCCACTGCCGCCAGGTGATCGACCTGCTCGACCAGCTCACCGCCGACGAGCGCCTGGGCAGGACCGCGCGCGCCGCGATCGACGGCGTGCGCCGCGGCCTTGTCGCCCAGGAGATCGGTCGATGAGCGTTCTCCCAGGGGGAGCGGGGAGGATGGGGCGTGTGAGTGCCCAGAACCAGCCCGCACGGCCCCTCGCGCAGCCCACGGCGGCCGTCCTCTACACCGGCATCGTCCTGTACAGCGCGGACGACCCGGAGGCCTCCGCGATGCTGGTGGCCGACGGGCTGATCGCCTGGACCGGCCCGGAGGACAGCGCCCTCGTGCTCCACCCGGAGGCCGAGCGCGTGGATGCGACCGGCTGCCTGGTCACCCCCGGCTTCGTCGACGCCGCCGCGACCATGGACGGCACCGACCCCGACCCGGCCGGCGACGCCGCCGCGGCCGCGCACGGGATCGTGCTGCGCCTGCCCGGGCCGACGGGCACGCGCGAGGGCGTGCAGGTGATCGCCCCCGTCACCGAGGACGCCGCCTTCCTCGACCTCGTCAGCGACGGCACCCCGCTCGCCTTCGGCTCCGCGGGCCGGGACGAGGCCGCCGATCCGTGGACCTGGGTCCGCGCCGCCGCCCGCACCGCCACCGCCGCGCAGCGCCTCAGCGACCGCGCCGCCTTCCTCGCCGCGAGCCGCGGCGGCCAGCGGGTCGCCGGGAGGCGCCATCCCGGCACCCTGCGCACCGGACTGCCCGCCACGTTCGTCCTGTGGGAGCCGTGGGACCTCACCGTCCGCTCCCTCGCCGAGCGGGTCGACACCTGGTCCACCGACCCCCGCTCCCGCACCCCGCTGCTGCCCGACCTGGACCAGGGCAGCCCGCGCGCCCTGCGCACCGTCGTCGACGGCCGCGTCGTCCACGACGAGCTCGGCGGGGACGGCGAGTGAGCACCGCCGCACGGACCGCCGCCTCGCGCGCGCGCCCGCGGGGCCGCCGTCCGCGCGAGGAGTACGAGGCAACGCCCTGGGCGGTCGCGATCGGCTGCGGGATCCTCGGCGGGATCTGCGCGCTGCTCGCCTTCCCGCCCTACGACCTGTGGATGCTGCTGCCGGTGGGGATCGCGCTGCTGTGCGGCGGGCTGCTGGTGCGATCGGCCTGGCTCGCCGGCCTCGTCTCCCTGCTGTGGGGGCTCGCCTTCTTCATCCCGCTGACCGAGTGGGCCAGCACCTATGCCGGCAGCGCGCCCTGGCTGGCGCTGGGCGTCTTCGAGGCGCTGTACATCGTGCTGTTCGGCCTCGCCGCCCGTGCGGTGATGGTGCGCCACGGCCTCTGCGTCTCCTCCGCGCTGGTGGTCTCCGCGCTCTGGGTGGGCGTCGAGACGCTGCGGGGCAGCGCTCCGTGGGGCGGGCTGACGTGGGGCGCGAGCGGCTTCGCGCTGTCCGACTCGCCGCTGGTGCATCTCGCGCCGTGGATTGGGATGGCCGGGCTCGCCCTCGTGGTCGCCCTGCTGGCCCAGCTGCTGCTGCTCGGCGCTCTCGCCCTCCTGGGGCGCCGCCACCGCGGGCTGACCGGCTTCTCCGGCGTGTGGCCCTTCGCGATCGCCGTCGCCGCCGTGCTCGCCACCGTCGTCGTGCCCCATCCCCTCAACCGCGCCCCGGCGGATCGGCCCTCCATGACGGTCGCCGCCGTGCAGGGCTCGATGGGGGAGATCGACCCCGGCAGCTACACCATGCCGGACGACGTCTTCGACAACCACCTCACCGCCTCCCGCACCGCGGTCGACCAGGCCACTGCCGACGGCACCGACCTCGACCTGGTCGTCTGGCCCGAGGACTCCACCGGCTACGACCCGCGCGAGGACCCCTATCTCTCCTCCCTGCTGACCTCCCTTGCCCGGGACGCGGACGCCCCCGTCCTGGTCGGCACACAGGTGCCCGTGGGGGAGTCGGAGCGGCTGAACCAGTCCGTGCTGATCACCCCGGAGGGCGAGACCCCCTACGCCTACTCCAAGCGCCACCCCGTCCCCTTCGGCGAGTACATCCCGATGCGCGACGTGTTCAGCCGGCTCACCGACAAGGTCGACCTCGTCTCCCGGGACATGATCGCCGGCGAGGAGATCGGCACCATGGACCTCGCCGAGCTCGGCCAGGGCGAGGGCACCGCCGGGCTGCTGATCTGCTTCGAGATCGCCTACGAGGGCCTCGTGCAGGACGTGGTCGACGACGGCGCCGAGGTGATCGTCGTGCAGTCGAACAATGCGCTGTTCGGCGACTCGGACGAGGCGATCCAGCAGCTCGCGCAGGCCCGGGTGATGGCGGTGCTCTCCGGGCGCAGCGTCGTGCACGTCTCGACCGTCGGCCATTCCGCGATCTACAGCCCCGAGGGTCGCCAGATCGATTTCGTGGACCACTGGGAGCAGGGCACGATGGTCGCCGACGTGCCGCTGCGCACCGGGACCACCCCGGCTGTGGCGGCCGGGCCGTGGATCGCGATCGGGATCTCCGCCCTCGGCGTCGCCGGGCTGCTCGTGGCGCTGACCCCCGGTCGTCGCGCCCTGGCCCGGCCTGCGGCCCGTCGCTGATCCTCCGGGCCTCCCCGCCGTCCCGCCCGCGCCGTCCGATCCTCCGAGGAGACCGATGACCCGCCCGTCCACCGCCCCGCTGCCGCCGACCCTCGTGGTTATCCCCACCTATGACGAGCGGGAGGCGCTGCCCGGCACCCTCGAGCGGCTGCGCCGCGCGGTGCCGGAGGCGCACGTGCTCGTGGTGGACGACTCCTCCCCGGACGGCACGGGGGAGTGGGCCGAGGAGGTCTCCCGACGCGATGCGGCCGTGCACGTGCTGCACCGGGCGGGGAAGCAGGGCCTCGGCCCGGCGTATCTCGCGGGCTTCGCCTGGGGTCTCGAGCACGGCTACGAGCAGCTCGTGGAGATGGACGCCGACGCCTCGCACCGGCCCGAGCAGCTGCCGGGCCTGCTGGAGGCCGTGCGGCGCGGCGCCGACCTCGCGATCGGGTCCCGCTGGGTGCCCGGCGGCGCCGTCCACGACTGGCCCGCCCGTCGGCGGCTCCTCTCCCGCGGCGCGAACGTGTACGTGACGGTGCTGATGGGTCTGGGGGTCGCCGACGCCACCGCGGGGTTCCGCGTCTTCCGCGCCGGGCTGCTCTCTCGCCTGATGGTGAAGGACATCGCCTCCCAGGGCTACTGCTTCCAGGTCGACATGACCCGCCGTGCACGGGACCTCGGCGCTGTGATCGCCGAGGTGCCGATCGACTTCGACGAGCGCACCGAGGGGGCCAGCAAGATGTCCTCCGACATCGTGCGCGAGGCGCTCGTGAAGGTGACCCTCTGGGGACTCGCACGTCGCGCCCAGGGCCTTCGCAAGGCCCTGCGCTAACCTGGCCGTCTCCTCGCACAGGAAGGGAACCGCCGTGACGAGCTCGCCCCACAGCACCCCGGGGGCCTCCGGGCGCCCGACCGACCCCGCCGACCGCCGCCGCTCGCGCCGCGCGAGCGCGATCCCGCTCGCGATCGTCGTCGTGGGCCTCCTCGAGCTCGCGATCCTGGTGCTGATCGGCGTGAACACGAGCCTGTGGTGGTCCGTGCTGATCGTCGTGGTGGGCTGGCTCGTCGGCGTGGCGCTGCTGGTCGCCGCCGGACAGCAGTCCTTCGTGCGCGTGCGCTCCCTGTTCCGTGCAGTGCGCGGCAGCGGCGACGTGCAGGACCACCTCTCGCGTCCCGCCTTCACGATGCTCTCGGCGCTGCTGTTCTTCTTCCCCGGACTGCTCACCGACCTCGCCGCGCTCGTGCTGCTGCTCACCCCGGTGCAGAAGCGCGCCGTCTCCGCGATGGGGCTGGGCAGCGGTTCGGAGCAGGCTCGTACCGTGCTCTACCGCCGCTCCGGCAGCGGCGTGATCGACGGCGAGATCATCGTCGAGAACCGTCGCACCGGCGGTGCCTCCGGCGGGGCCGATGGACGGCGGGGGGATGGCGCCGTCCCGCCGATGATCATGCAGGACCCGCCCTCCCCGGAGTGACCCGAGCTGCGAGACCGCCCACGGGAAGAGCCCCCGCCCCGCCGTGATCGGCGGGGCGGGGGCTCTTCCCGTGGGCTGGGGGGCTCAGAGGTTGCGGCGCTGGTGGAGCTTGCCGGCGCGCAGCAGCTCGAGGCGCTGGTCGAGCAGGACCTGGAGGTCCTCCTCGCTGCGGCGCTCGAGCAGCATGTCCCAGTGGGTGCGCACGGGCTTGCCCGGCTTCTCCTCGGGCTTCTCGTGGTCGCGCAGCACCGCGGTCTGGCCGCAGCGGCACTCCCACACGGCCGGGACGTCGGCCTCGACCGAGAAGGGGAGGACGATGTGGTGGCCGTTGGGGCAGTCGTAGATTGCCTCCTGGCGCGGTGCGGCGAGGACGCCCTCGTCGGTCTCCATGGAGAGGGAGCCCAGTCGGGTGCCTCGCAGGCTGCGGCTGTTCATGCGGTTCTCGCTTCCTGCCGGGGTACGGGGCCGGACGGTGTGCCGTCCGGGAGGTCTGTGGGGTGTCGTGCGCGGCGACACCCGCAGGTGTCAACGCCTGCGGGGCCGGATCTCTTCCCGGGAGCTGCACGGCCCTCGCGGGTCAGGCGTCGTCGAGGAGCTCGGAGAGCAGGTCGACGCGATTGCTGATGATACCATCCACGCCCTTGACCAGCAGATCCTGCATGGTCACAGGATCGTCCACGGTCCAGACGTGCACCTCGCAGCCGGCATGGTGCGCGGCGGCGACGGTGTCCCGGGTCACCACCGGGATCCCCTTGAACGTCTCCGGCACCTGCAGCGCACCGTAGGGGGCGAGCAGCCGGTCGGTGACGGCGAGCGGGGCCTCGAGCGCACGGGCGGCGAGGAAGCGGCCGATCACGCCCCGGGAGGCGCTGCGCACGGCCGTGACCCCGGTCGCGGCGCGGAGCGTGGCGACCGCACGGCGCACCACGGCGCCGTCGAAGCCCGCCAGGCACACCCGGTCGGCGCTGCGGGTCCGGGCGATCGCGGCGACGGCGGGACCGATCGCGGAGGGGCTCTTCACGTCGATGTTCAGCGGCACGTCCGGGAAGGCGTCCAGCACGTCCTCGAGCATCGCGAGCGGCCGGTCGCCGGGCAGCCGCACGGCGCCGGCGTCCGACGCCGAGAGCTCGTCGATGCGGCGGGGGTCGCCGGCGATGCGGGCGAGGTCCTCGTCGTGCACGGCGAGGGCCAGTCCGTCCCGGGTCGCGCGGGTGTCGGTCTCGAGCATGTCCGCGCCGGCGTCGAGGGCGGCGCGGAACGCCTCGAGGGTGTTCTCCGGCGCCTCGAGCGCGAGCCCCCGGTGGGCGATGCGGCGCGGCCGCGGGCCGGGCAGGAAGCGCGAGGCGGGCGCTCCGGGCCGCTCAGGGCTGCTGCTGGTCGATGAGGGCATCCTCTTCCTCCTCGTCCTGGCCCCGTCGACGCGCGCGGACGGCGCGTCGGGGGCGATGGTCTGCGGTGTCCCGTGCGCCGGTCCGCGTGGCGGTCCGGGGCGACGGGGCGGCGTGCGGGTCCGCCGGGGCGATGGCGACCGCAGCGTCGTCGTCGCCCTTGCCCGGCGATGCCCCCGCGGTGGCCTCGGCCTCCTCCGCAGCGATGTCCTGGAACTGGCGGCGCAGGCGGAAGATCAGGGCGCCGGGGAAGAACAGCGCGAAGATCCACCACTGGAAGGCGTAGGACAGATGCGGTCCGAGGCCCGTCTCAGGTGCCGGGAGCGGCTGCGGCCGGTCCGCGGCCGGCTCCTCCTGCGCGAGCTCGCCGAAGGCGCCGATCACCACGGCCTCCGTGTCCAGGCCGAGCTGGGAGGCGATCTGGGTGGGGTTGACGGAGTGGGCCTGGCCCTCCGGCGGGACCCGGTCCAGCACCGGCTCCGCCGTCCGCAGACGGGCGGTCACCGTGAGGGTGCCCTCCGGGACGGGCGCCGGATCGGCGGGGGAGCTGGCGTCGGCGTCCTCGGGCACCCAGCCGCGCACGATCATCAGCGTGGTGCCGTCCTCGCCGCGGAAGGGGACCAGCTGCCAGAAGCCGACCTCGCCGCCGAGCTGGCGGTTGCGGACGTAGAGCACGCAGCCGGGATCGGTGCAGTAGCTGCCCTGCATCTCGACCGGCGTCCACACCTGCGCGTCCGGGAGCGGAGCAGCAGGATCGGGCATCGCCTCGGCGAGGGGAACGGCAGAGGCGTCGTAGTTCTCCTCGATGACCGCGGCGCGGTCGCGCTTGTCCTCGAAGCGGCCGTACTGCCACAGCCCGAGGGACACGCAGACGGCGGCGAGCAGCAGCACTACCACGAGGCCGAGGAGGGTGTCGCGGGAGAGCAGGATGCGGCGACGGGCGGAGCGGTCGGTCATCCGCGATCAGGTGCCACGGCGCCCGTCCCGTGATCACCGGGCATCGCGTGCCCGGCCCCGTGCAGATGGCTCGCCTGCTCGCCGAGCACGCCGGTGAGGTCCTCGATCCCGAACTGCACCAGCTGCACGAAGAGGATCACCGTCGCGGCGGTGAGCAGCAGGCCGAGGGCTGTGACCGTGATGGTCATCCCCAGGCGCAGCCGCGGCCGGTCCCTGCGGGGCTGTGCCGGCGGGAAGCCGTAGTCCTCGTCCTGGAGGTGGTTCTCGGTCCACATCCCGGGGTTGAGGACGGAGACCGGGTACTGCTCGACCCGCGCCCGGGGGCGGGCGCCGCTGGCGGGGACATCCTCGGAGTCCTGCAGCGGCGCCCCGGCCTGCGGGGCGGATCGGTCGTCCGTCCAGAGCCTCCACCCGGCCGGCACCGGCCCCCAGGAGGGGCCGGGCCGGAAGTCCGCCGGCGGGACCCACTCGTCATGCGGGGGTTCGGGCCAGTTCGGCGGCGGGTTGAAGCGCTGTGCGGAGGTCACGCAGGGACGTCCCAGGAGTAGTTGTCCGAGTAGCTGTCGAAGTCCAGCTTGTTGCCGCCGGCGCGCTTGACGTCGAACAGAATCGTCATCGTGTATTCGTCACCGGCCTTGAAGCCCTCCTCCGGCGTCCAGCTCGCCCCGGAGCCCTTGAGCCCGAAGGTCGGGGTCGCCGGCGAGACGCCGCCGCCGTAGGGGGTCATCACGGTGAACTGGTGGGGGTTCAGCCCGTCGAACGTGCCCTCGGTGACGGTGAGCTTCGCGGTGACCACGAGGTAGTCGCCCTGCTCGCCGGGCTCGACGGTGCCGCCGTACTCGCTCTCGAGCTGATCGGCAGGCTTGTACTCCATGTGCACGGCCATGGTCCCGGTGCCGTCGGTGCCCACGATCTGGACCGGCTTCGCGGAGGGGTCGATGGTGGCGAGGTCGGTCGGGGTCGGCTCGGGCTCCTCCGCCTCGTCGTCGGTGGTCTCCTCGGGCGTCGTCTCCTCGCCGCCGTCGGTGGTCTCCTCCTGGGAGGTGGTGGGGTCTCCGCCCCCGGTCGGCTCGTCGCCCCCGCGGTTCAGCAGGAACACTCCGCCGATGATCGCGAGGGCCAGCGCGATGACGATCAGGAGGATGCAGCCGATCCACCAGAAGCGCCGGAGGAAGCCCTTCTTCGGCGGCTCGGCGCCGGTCGAGGCGGTCCACGCGGCCCCGGAGTCGGTCGAGGGCGAGCCCTGTTCGTAGCCCTGGGCGGGGGAGCCGGGGCCGTAGCCCTGGGCAGGCGAGCCCTGCCCGTAGCCCTGGGCGCCGTACTCGGCGGGCGAGGCCTGGCCATAGCCCTGGTCGGCCGAGGCCTGGCCGTAGCCCTGGGCAGGGGAGGCCTGGCCGTAGCCGGCCTGCGCCTGCCCGTAGCCCTGGTCTGCAGAGGCCTGGCCGTAGCCCTGTCCCTGGCCGAAGCCGGACGCGACATCGCCCTGGCCGTGGGTCTGGCCGTAGTCGGGCGCGGAGGGCGCCCCGCCGTCGGCGGAGCCCTGGGAGGCGTCGGAGGAACCCTGGGCGGCGTACGCGCCGCCGGCCGCCGCACCGCCGACGGCGGCACCGCCTGCGGCACCGCCTGCGGCTGCCGCACCCCAGCCCGCACCGCTGTGGTCCGTGCCCTGGGCGGAGGCGTCCTGGCCCGTGCCCGGTGCCGGCTCCGCGGTCTCGTACGGGGCCTGCTGGGCGAGGCCCGCCTCGAGATCGGGACCCGCGTATTCGGCGGTCTCCGAGGCTCCGGAAGTCCCGGAGGCGACGCCGCCGGCCTCGGAGTCGGTCCCGGCGGTGCGGGGGTCGGCGCCCGCGACGTGCGTCGCGTCCACGCCGTCGGAGGAAGCGGACTGCTGCGGTGCATCGGCCCCAGCAGGCGCCGGTGCGGGCACCCCCTGGTCGACGGGCTCGGCCGCATGCCGCCCGCGGGTGTCGTCGGCGTGCTCGCCGGACGGCGTGCCCTGCGCGGCGTCGGCACCGCTGGGAGCGGCGCCGTAGGGGTTGATCGCGCCGTACTGGCCGGGGGAGCCCTGCGCGGCAGGGGCATCCTGGCCTGCGGGAACATCCCGACCAGCGGAGGGATCCTGGACGTCCGCCGCGGGCTCGGACGCGGTGGTCACGGGCTGCTCGGGCTGCTGTGCCACGTGCGTCCGCGCATCATCGCCCGCGCTCAGCCGCGTCGCGTCGTCCTCGACCGGCGCGGGCTCCTGCGCAGGAACGGGCTGCTCGGCCGAAGCCTGCTCCGGCGCGGCCGGCGGGGCCGCCGGGGCGTCCTCGGCGCTGACCCAGAAGTTCCAGCCCTCGGGCGCGGGGCCCCACGACGGATCCGGCTGCCAGCCGGGAGGCGGGCTCCACTGCGGATCGTCGATCGGCCAGTTCGGCGGAGGATTGAAGCGATAGGCCATCGTGGGGCACCTTCCGGAGCTGTGGGCGGGGCCGGGTCCCCCCTCGGGTCCCGACGCTCTCTCGCCCCGTATCGTAGAGCACACACCCCTACCGGGCGGCGTCCCCGCCGCGTGCCGACACACCGGTTCCACGCCGCTCCCGCCGCCCCTGACACGAAGGAGTCCGCATGACCGACAGCACCCCCGAACCCCGCAGCGTCCTGGTCACGGGAGGCAACCGGGGCATCGGCCGGTCGATCGCGCAGGAGTTCCTCCGCCGCGGCGACAAGGTCGCGGTCACCAGCCGCTCCGGCACCGGCGGCCCCGAGGGCGCACTCACCGTCGCCGCCGACGTCACCGACGGCGACAGCCTCACCGCCGCGATCAAGGCCGTCGAGGCCGAGAACGGACCGATCGAGGTGCTGGTCGCGAACGCCGGCATCACCGACGACCAGCTCCTGCTGCGGATGAGCGACGAGTCCTTCGAGACGGTGCTCGACACCAACCTCACCGGCGCCTTCCGCACGGTGCAGCGCGTGATCAAGTCGATGGTGCGCAAGAAGAAGGGCCGCATCGTGCTGATCAGCTCCGTGGTGGGCCTGTACGGCTCGCCCGGGCAGGTCAACTACGCAGCCTCGAAGTCCGGTCTCGTCGGCATCGCCCGCGCGCTCACCCGCGAGCTCGGCTCCCGCGGCATCACCGCGAACGTGGTCGCGCCCGGCTACATCGACACCGAGATGACCCAGCAGCTCTCCGAGGATCTCCAGGACAGCTACCGCAAGGCGATCCCCACCGGGCGCTTCGCGGACCCGGAGGAGGTGGCCCGCGTCGTGGCGTTCGTCGCGAGCGACGATGCGGCGTACATCTCCGGCGCCGTCATCCCCGTCGACGGCGGCCTGGGCATGGGACACTGATCCCCGTCCCGAACCGACCGACCCTGAAGGTGTGAATCCACCCCGATGTCCTCCTCCGACCCCGCCAGTCGTCTGCTGCTCCTGATGCGCCACGGCAAGGCGGAGAACAGCTCCGGCCAGCCCGACCACGAGCGTGCGCTGGCCGAGCGCGGACAGTCCCAGGCCCGACTGGTGGGGGAGTACCTCGCCGCGCAGAACGTGCAGGTCTCCCGGGTGCTCGTCTCGGACTCGACCCGCACCGCGCAGACCTGGGAGGGCGTCCGCTCGCAGATGCCGGACTTCGACGGCGAGGTCACCTCGCACGAGGAGATCTACTCCGGCGGCCCCTCGGAGCTGCTCTCGCTGGTCCGGGGCGTCGCCCCGGAGCACGCGGTGGTGCTGGTGATCGGGCACGAGCCGACCATCTCCTCGCTCAGCGCGCTGCTGGCGGACGAGGACTCCGACGCCGGGGCGACCGCGCAGGCCCGCATCGGCATGCCGACCGGTTCCATGTCGGTGCTCTCCGGCTCCCTGGAGAACTGGGAGGCCCTCGGCGAGGACGCGCTCACCCTGCACACCATCGTCCGCCCCTGAGGCCGACGCGACAGCGCCCGCCCCACCGTGACGGTGGGGCGGGCGCTGTGCTGTGCGGAGCCGCTCAGCGGGAGGCCGCGGCCTCCAGGTGCGGCCAGGCGTCCAGCAGCGATGCCCCGTCCAGCACCACGTCGGCGACCTCCCGCAGCGCGGGCTTCGCCCGGAAGGCGATGCCGGTGCCGGCGGCGGCGAGCATCTCGCGGTCGTTCGCCCCGTCGCCCATCGCCACGATCCGCGCGACCGGCACGCCGTGCCGCTCGGCAAGCTCCTCGAGGGTCGCGCGCTTCGCGGCGCCGTCGATGATCGGGCCGGAGACCTTCCCGGTGAGGCGGCCCTCCGCGATCTCGAAGCGGTTCGCCCGCACGTGGTCGATGCCCGCCTCGGCGGCGAGGGAATCGATCACCTCGTGGAACCCGCCGGAGACCAGCGCGGTCGCCCAGCCGGCCGCCTTCGCGCGGCGCACCAGATCGAGCGCGCCGGGCGTCGGCACCAGCGAGGAGCGCACTTGGGCGAGAACCGCTTCGTCGAGCCCCTCCAGCAGCGCCACCCGCGCCCGCAGCGACGCGGCGAAGTCGAGCTCGCCGCGCATCGCCGCGGTGGTGATCTCCTCGACCTCGGCCCGCACGCCGGCGTGATCGGCGACGAGCTCGATCACCTCCTGCGTGAGGAAGGTCGAGTCGACGTCGGAGACGAGCAGCCCCGTCGCGAGGGAGGTCGTCATGGTCCCGGGAACTGCGGCGCTCACGGCTCGATGACCGTGCCCTTGCCGATCACGGTGATGCCGGACTCGGTGACGACCCAGCCGCGGGCCCGGTCCTTCTCGGCGTCCAGGCCGATCTGGGTGCGCGGGGGGACGATCACGTCCTTGTCGATGATCGCGCGGTGGATCTGGCAGTGCCGCCCCACCGTGACGCCATCCATCAGCACGGAGTCCGAGACCGTCGACCAGGAGTTCACGCGCACCCCGGGGGAGAGCACGGAGCTGGAGACCGAGGCGCCGGAGACGACCACACCGGGCGAGATGACGGAGTCCACTGCGGAGCCGACGCGGCCGGGGCCGGCGTGGACGAACTTCGCCGGCGGCGCGTTGCGGTGCCCGGTGAAGGTGGGCCACTCGTCGTTGTAGAGGTTGAACACGGGGTGGATCGAGATCAGATCCATGTGCGCGTCGTAGAAGGCGTCCAGGGTGCCGACGTCGCGCCAGTAGTCGCGGTCGCGATCGGTGGAGCCCGGCACGTCGTTGTGGATGAAGTCGTAGACCGTCGCGTCGCCGTTCTCCACGAACGAGGGGACGATGTCGCCGCCCATGTCGTGCTTGGAGGAGTCGTCCTCGGCGTCGCGGGTGACGGCCTCGACCAGCGCGTCGGCGGTGAAGATGTAGTTGCCCATCGAGGCGAGGACCGAGGAGGGGTCGTCGGCCAGGCCCTCGGTCTCCTTCGGCTTCTCGACGAAGGCCGTGATGGCGGTGGGGTCCGACGGATCGGTCTCGATGACGCCGAACTGGTCCGACAGCTCGATCGGCTGGCGGATCGCGGCGACCGTGCAGGAGCGGCCGGACTCGATGTGCGCATCCAGCATCTGCGAGAAGTCCATGCGGTAGATGTTGTCGGCGCCGACGACGACCACGTACTCCGGCTTCTCGTCGTGGATCAGGTTCAGCGACTGGGCGATCGCGTCGGCGCTGCCGCGGAACCAGTGCTTGCCCGTCCGCTGCTGCGCGGGGACCGGCGCGACGTAGTTGCCCAGCAACGAGCTCATCCGCCACGTCTGGGCGACGTGCTTGTCCAGCGAGTGCGACTTGTACTGGGTGAGCACGACGATCTTGAGATAGCCGGAGTTGACGATGTTCGACAGGGCGAAGTCGATGAGGCGGTAGATGCCGCCGAACGGCACCGCGGGCTTTGCCCGATCGAGGGTCAGCGGCATCAGCCGCTTCCCCTCGCCGCCGGCGAGGACGATGGCGAGGACCTTCTGGGACGACATGGTGCGAGGATAGTCCAATCGTGGCACTCGTCACGCACATCCCCGAGAGCGTGGACGCACCGGACGGATCGGGCAAACCGGTCCGCGCCGTGCGCCCCCGCCGAGGCACGAAGGAGAAGGAGCCCATGCGCGTCGACCTGCTCACCAAGGAGTACCCCCCGGAGGTCTACGGCGGCGCCGGGGTGCACGTCGCCGAGCTCACCAAGGTGCTGCGCCCGCACATCGACGTGCGGGTGCGGGCCTTCGGCGCCGAGCGCGAGGAGGAGGGCACCAGCTCCTACAGCACCCCCGCGGAGCTCGAGGGGGCCAACGCCGCCCTGTCCACCCTCGGCACCAACCTGCTGATCGCCGCGGACTGCGGCGGCGCGGACCTGGTCCATTCCCACACCTGGTACGCGAACTTCGCCGGGCACGTCGCCTCGCTGCTGCACGGGATCCCGCACGTGCTCTCGGCCCACTCCCTCGAGCCGCTGCGCCCGTGGAAGGCCGAGCAGCTCGGCGGCGGCTATCGCGTCTCCTCCTTCGCCGAGCGCACCGCCTACGAGGGCGCCGCCGGGGTCATCGCGGTCTCCGCCGGGATGCGGGAGGACATCCTGCGCGCCTACCCCTCGGTCGACCCGGCCAAGGTGCACGTGGTCCACAACGGCATCGACATCGACTCCTGGGCCCCGAACCAGGACACCTCGGCGCTGACCACCCGCGGCATCGACCCCGAGGCGCCGACGATCGTGTTCGTCGGCCGGATCACCCGCCAGAAGGGCCTGCCCTACTTCCTGCGGGCGGTGCGCGAGCTGCCCGAGGACTACCAGGTGGTGCTGTGCGCCGGCGCCCCGGACACCCCGGAGATCGCCCAGGAGGTCGACGGGCTCGTCAGGGAGCTGTCCACCACCCGCGGCAACGTGCACCTGATCACCGAGATGCTGCCGCGCCACGAGCTGACCCAGATCCTCACCCACGCGACCACCTTCGCGTGCCCGAGCATCTACGAGCCGCTCGGCATCGTGAACCTCGAGGCCATGGCCTGCGGCACCCCCGTGGTCGCCTCCGCGACCGGCGGCATCCCCGAGGTCGTCGCCGAGGAGGAGACCGGCTACCTGGTCCAGCTCGAGCAGCTCACCGACGGCACCGGCACCCCCGTGGACCCGGAGCAGTTCATCGCCGACACCCGCGACGCACTGGTGCGGATGGTCTCGGACCCGGCACGTGCGAAGGAGATGGGCGAGGCCTCGCGCCGTCGCGCCGCCGAGCACTTCTCCTGGACCTCGATCGCGGAGCGCACCCTGGAGGTCTACCGCACGGTCATCGAGCAGTCGCGCTGACCGACTGACCGTCGGCCGTCCCGGCACGCGCCGGGACGGGCGAGCTCAGCCCAGCTCGTCCAGCACGATCCGCTCGATCGCCTCGACCAGCGCCGCGCGCGCCGCCTCGTGCAGCTCGTCGAGCAGGCCCCGCCGTGCGAGCGCCTCCGAGAGGTCGATCGTGTGGCCGTGCCCCTCCTCGATCTCGGAGCGGGTCAGCAGCAGGGTGCGGGAGGCCAGGACCAGCAGGTGCGCGGCCGCCCCGTCGACGTGGCGCGGCAGGGCGGTGGAGATCCAGGTGGCCGGGATGCGGGCGGCCTCGACCGGCTCCTCGGGCACCAGGTCCAGGTCGACGCTCCCCTCGGCCGTGCGGCGCAGCGCGCGCAGCAGCTCCTCGCGGGCGCTGCCCGAGGTCGCCGCGGGCGGCACCTGCGCGCCGAGCGGCGCCTCGACCTTCACCCAGGTCACCGCCGTGACCTCGCGTCCCTCGACCTCGACCGGGGTCAGCACCGGGACGAGGGTGTGATCGGCGATCCCGGCGCCGGTGACGATGATCGCCTGCTCCGCCTCGAGGGCGAGCGGCACCACCGGAGGCGGGCCGACGAGTCCCGCGAGCCGGCCGGGGGCGGGCAGCACCAGACGCAGCTGGGCGAGCGGCAGGCGGCGCAGCGCCGTCATCCACTCGAACAGGTCCGTGCCCTCGCCGGAGGGTCCGGAGCGGCCCACGCCGTGGGTCATCCGGGCGGCGTCGTCGGGGCCGAGGTCGCCGCGCAAGTAGGCGGCGGTCCACAGCATCAGCACCGCCGCCCGGGGGAGGGCGACGAGATCACGCCCGGCAGCCGCCTCGCTCATGAGCCGGCTCCGTCCGCGCCGCCGGGCGCCCCGTCGTCGGCCGCGCTCGACCCCTCGGCCGCGACGAAGACCGCCCGCCGCGCGGGGACGTCCACCGTCTCCAGCCGCACCCGCACCACGGTCCCGACCTCCGCGTCCATCGGCACCCAGGCGGTCACCGGCGGATCGGTCAGCTGCACCTCGACGCGCAGCGGAGCGCCGGAGCCGTTGCCCTCGCTCGCCTCGCGCCGCTCGATCACCGTCGCGTCGAAGGTCTCGCCCTGCCAGGCGACGAGGGCGGCGGTCTCCACCAGCTCGCGGGCGGCCCGCTCGAGGTTCCCGGCCCGCGCGCCGGTGGACTGCATCGCCTCGGGGATCTCGCCGAGGGCGGCGAGCAGCTCCTGCGAGGGGCTGCGGCCCTGTGCATGGTCCAGGCAGACCAGCAGCACGAAGCGGTCCACCAGGCGGCGCAGCGGCGCGGTGGTGTGGGCGTAGGGCGCGGCGATCGCGGCCTGCACCGGGTCCTCGGGCACCTCCTCGGGCCGGGTGAACGCCGCATAGGAGGCGCCCCGGAACAGGGAGGTGGCGAGGTTCAGCAGCGCGAGATGGGTCGGCTCGCGCCAGTCCAGGGAGCGCAGGAACTCCCCGTACTCCACGCCCTCGCGCCAGGGCACGCCGAGTACCTCGCTCTGGCGGCGGAACCGGTCCACGGCGCGCTGCTCCGCGGGCGGCATGGTGCGCAGGATGCCCGCGCCGTGCTCGAGCATCAGGCTCGCCGCGGCCATGCCGGTCATCAGCGAGAGCTGCGCGTTCGCGTCCTCGATCGGGTTCATGCTCCGCCAGGTCAGGCGCACGTGGTCCTCCTCGGCCACCACCTCCTGCTCGGGCACGTTCAGGCTCGCCCCGCCGCGCTCGGCCTCGAGCGCGGTGCGGAGGTCGCCGATCTCCTGCAGCAGCACCATCATCGGATGGCCCCGCCCGGCGTCGAGCTCCTGCTGCACCCGGTCGTAGGCGAGCTTCGCGACCGAGCGGACCAGCGCCCGCTCGAGCCCGATCCCGATGACCTCGCCGCGCTCGTCGAGAGTCAGCTCCCACACGAAGGCGGGCGCGGTCTGCTCCGGCAGCAGGGAGGCGACGCCCTCGGAGAGCACCGCGGGATGCAGGGGGATGCGACGGTCCGGGAGGTAGAGGGTCTCCCCGCGCCGCCGGGCCTCGTGGTCGATCACGCCGTGGAGGTCGACGAAGAAGGGCACGTCCGCGATCGCGTACAGCACCCGGTACCCCTCCGCGGTGCGCTCCAGATGCATCGCCTGGTCGAGGTCCGTGGAGCTTGCCGGATCCAGGGTCACGAAGGGCACGTCCGTGAGATCGCGTCGGTCCGCACCGCCTGCCGCGGCGTCGCGCCCCGCGGCCTCCTCGGCGGCGGCGAGCACGTCGGCGGGGAACTCGAGCGGCACGTCGCCGTTGTGGTCCGCCAGGAGCGCGTCGATGCCCTCGCGGAGGTCGTCGGCGGCGACCGAGCCGCGCGGTGCGAGCAGGGAGACGGGACGGTGCGCCACAGGGACCTCCAGCAGGTCGGGGTCGGACCGGGCCAGTCTAGGCAGGGGCCGACGCGCCCGGTGGGCCGACCACGGACCAGGGCGCCCAGCCGATAGGCTCGGGGCCATGTCCGTCGCAGCAGCCTCCCTGACCGATGTCACCGTCACCCGCAGCGGGAAGACCATCCTCGACGAGGTGTCCCTCCGGATCGGGGAGGGGGAGCGGTGGGCGGTGCTCGGCCCCAACGGCGCCGGGAAGTCCACCCTGGTGCGCCTGCTCTCGGCACGGCTGCACCCCACCTCCGGCACCGTCGAGATCCTCGGCGAGCAGCTGGGGCGCGTGGACATCTTCGAGCTGCGCCCCCTGCTGGGCCTGGCGAGCCAGGAGCTCGCCGACACGATCCCGGCCGACGAGACCGCCGAGAACGTCGTGGTCACCGCCGGGTACGGCGTCGTGGGCCGGTGGCGGGAGAGCTACGACGAGGTCGACCTCGAGCGCGCCCGCACCCTGCTGGCCGCCTTCGGCGTCGGCAACCTCGCAGGCCGTCACTTCGGCACCCTCTCCACCGGCGAGCGCAAGCGCGTGCTCGCCGCCCGCGCCCTGATGACCGACCCGGAGCTGCTGCTGCTGGACGAGCCCGCGGCGGGCCTGGACCTCGGCGGCCGCGAGGCGCTCGTGCGCACCCTGGGACGGCTCGCGAAGGACCCCGCGACCCCGGTGACGCTGCTGGTCACCCACCACGTCGAGGAGATCCCGCCGGGCTACACCCATGTCGCGCTGCTGCGCGACGGCGGCCTGGTCGCCGCCGGCCCCATCGCCGAGACCCTCACCTCCCAGAACCTGACGAGGACGTTCGGGCTGCCGCTCGTGGTGGAGCAGCGCGGCGAGCGCTTCACCGCCCGCTCCCTCTCCCTGGACTGAGCGCATGAGCGAGGCGCAGCTGCGCCGGATCACCGAGCTCGGGGACCCGGCGCTCGACGACTACCTGCGCATGACGGACGTGAAGCTCCGCTCCCGCGTCGAGGTGGAGCGGGGCCTGTTCATGGCCGAGAGCTTCGAGGTCATCTCCCGGGCGATGGACGCGGGCATGGCCCCGCGGTCCTTCCTGATGAGCGAGAAGTGGCTTTCGAAGTTCGCGCCGCTGTACGAGCGCTTCCCCGAGGTGCCCGTGTTCGTGGGGGAGGAGGCGCTGCTCGAGCGGCTCACCGGCTTCCATCTGCACCGCGGCGCGCTCGCGGCCATGCAGCGCCCCGAGCTGCCCGGCGTGGCCGAGCTGCTGGAGGGGGCGCGGACCGTCGCCGTGCTCGAGGACATCGTCGACCACACCAACGTCGGGGCGATGTTCCGCTCCGCGGCGGCGCTCGGCGTGGATGCGGTGCTCGTGACCCCGCAGTGCGCGGACCCGCTGTACCGCCGCTCGATCCGCGTCTCCATGGGCACCGTCTTCCAGGTGCCCTGGACCCGGCTGAGCGCCTGGCCCGCCGCGGGCATCGAGGGACTGCACGAGGCCAGCTTCGACGTGCTCGCCCTGGCGCTCACCGACTGGGCGGCGCCGCTGGACGAGGTGGACCTCGGACCGAAGCGGAAGGTCGCCCTCGTCCTCGGCGCCGAGGGCCACGGCCTGAAGCCCGCGACGCTCCGCGCGGTCGACGAGCACGTGGTGATCCCGATGGCCGGGGGAGTGGACTCCCTCAACGTCGCCGCGGCCAGCGCCGTCGTGTTCTGGCAGCGACGGGCGATGCTCGCGCAGGGGTGAGACTCGTCAGTTCCCGGGCACCCTGAGAGTGCTCACGGGGCCAGATGCTTGGCCCAGAATCCGTCGTCCGCCCAGTCTTCGGGGATCCCCATTCCAATGAGGTTCATCCGCGGCCGAGCGCTGATCAGCTCGTGCAGGCGGCGCGCCCAGCTGCTACGGGGAGAGACGGTCTCGAGCACTGCTTGGAGCGACACGAGAACGGGGTAGAGGCGCTTTCTCGAACGCTCGGGGAGAGCATTCGCTCCTGTCAACCACGGGATCGACGGCGAGGTGGGAATAGCGGGATAGACGCCGAGCCCGACGTTCCACAACCGTCCGTGATGCGCGCAGATGTTCCTGACCCGGACGTAGGTCTGGAGCCATGACTCCAGGACCGGGGCGGTGAGTCCGATGCTCTTGGCGATCGCAGTCCGATCAGCACGACGCTTCAGATTGCGGTACGCGCTCGCAAGCTGTCCGATGCTGAGGGTCTCGACCATAAGCCAGGACGGAGGCAACTCGGGAGCGCTGTACATCGTGAGGTAATGCTCGAGAGCCGACCGGTGCACCAGAGAATCCTCACCGGCGTCGGGCGTCCCCCGAAGCCGCTCGTCGCAGCTGTCCTTGACGATTCTGAGGAGCCTGTCGTGCCTGCGTTGATCGCGGAAATGAGAAGCGTCCATATACCAATGGGAGTTCTCACTCGAGGTCGCCATGTGATCGGTGAGCGCAGCCCGGACGGCTACCTCGACCCGCTCTAGCGCATCGAGGACCAGGAGCCGCAGTGCACGATCGAAGACATAAAGATCCAGCACATCGTCGAACTCGGTTCCCCCGCGGAACAGATGGTCGGAATGGCCGTGCTGGAACGGAATGTTGTACGGCGAAAAGCGGTAGTACCCGATGTGCCGCAGATACCGTGCCGTCCGCTCCGGTTCAGGGATGACCAGTCCACGTTCGGACAGCCGTTCGATGAGCTCGTCGAGGGTGAGTGGCGGCTTGTCGTAGACGAGCGCGCCCCGTGAACGCGGCGAATGACGATTCGGGGCGTAGCGATCCATGTCGAGTCCTTGCTGCTGGCAAGTTAAGTCCCCGATAGTGGTGTAGCGCGGTGGCCCTGTGATCGTCCCGGACAAGGACGCGGCCACCGTGTGATCCTTCGAGTGAACCTCTCACAGCACTCTCGAACGGAGTCATCACGATGACCGCTCCTCACATTGTCGACCCTTCCGGCCTGCTCGGTGAAGCCCTGGCCGAAGCGTCCCCGGATCTGATGCGCAGCCTGCTTCAGGACGTGATCAACACCCTGCTCTCCGCGGACGCGGACGCTGTTGCCGGCGCGGAGTACGGCCGGCCCAGCGCTGGTCGTTCTGCGCAGCGCAACGGCTACCGCCATCGCGACCTCGACACCCGCGTCGGCACGATCGACGTCGCGGTTCCCAAGCTCCGCACTGGCACCTACTTCCCCGAGTGGCTGCTCGAGCGGCGCAAGCGCGCCGAGTCAGCTCTGATCACGGTCGTCGCGGACTGCTATCTCGCCGGTGTCTCCACGCGTCGCATGGACAAGCTCGTGAAGACCCTGGGCATCAACAGCCTTTCGAAGTCGCAGGTCAGCAGGATGGCGGAGTCGTTGGACGAGCACGTCGAGCAGTTCCGCCACCGTCCCCTGGACGAGGCCGGGCCGTTCACGTTCGTCTCCGCCGATGCGCTGACGATGAAGGTCCGTGAGGGTGGGCGCGTGATCAACGCCGTCGTCCTGCTCGCGACCGGCGTCAACGGCGACGGGCACCGCGAAGTGCTCGGCATGCGGGTCGCGACCAGCGAGACCGGAGCTGCGTGGAACGGCTTCTTCGCGGACCTCGTCGCCCGCGGCCTCGCCGGGGTGCGCCTGGTGACCTCCGATGCGCATGCGGGACTGGTGGAGGCGATCGCCGCGCATCTTCCCGGGGCGGCCTGGCAGCGGTGCCGCACCCACTACGCGGCGAACCTCATGGCCGTGACGCCGAAGAGCATGTGGCCGGCGGTGAAGGCGATGCTGCACAGCGTCTATGACCAGCCCGACGCAGCAGCGGTCAACGCCCAGTTCGACCGGCTCCTGGACTACGTGAGCGAGAAGCTCCCGGCCGTGGCCGAGCACCTCGATGCCGCCCGCGCAGACCTTCTCGCGTTCACGGCGTTCCCGAAGGATGTGTGGGTGCAGATCTGGTCGAACAATCCCACCGAACGGCTGAACAAGGAGATCCGTCGCCGCACCGATTCCGTCGGCATCTTCCCCACCCGCGAGGCGATCGTCCGCCTCGTCGGCGCGGTCCTGGCCGAGCAGACCGACGAGTGGGCCGAAGGACGCCGCTACCTCGGACTGGACGTCCTGGCCCGCTGCCGCCTCAGCCTCGTCCCCGACACCAGCACCGAGGAGGTCACCACAAGCTCCCTGCCCACCCTGACCGCCTGACCCCTCAGCGAAGGATCGCTACACCACTTCCAGGGACTTGACCTGCTGGCAAAGAAAATCCCCCAAGTGCGCATCGTCGAGAGGCGTGGGGGATGTAGTGAACCCAGCGTAGCACTCCATCCCTCGGCCGATCCGGATCCCCGCAGTGCCGACGTGTCGTGACCTCCACCCCGAGTCACTGAGAGCAGCACGATCTCCGAAGGGGGGAACTGCCAGTTCCTCCCGTCCCGTCGCCCCTGCTCCTAGCGTGGACGTCAGTGTGAGGCTTGCTGGTGCCGCGGATGGCGCGGTGGTTGGATCCCTTCCACTCGGTGACTGGCTCTTAGCGTGGCTGCCGCTCGTCTTTGAGCTGGCCTGCATGCGTATTGCCGTCGCCGGGTGGAAGGACCGGCCGGCGTGACTTGATAGGAGCGTGCAGCTGCCCCACTGAGGTATGTCCGCCGACCGGCCCGACCGTTCGTCCCCCACTCGGATTCAAGGGAGGCAGTGACCATGGTGGTCCTGATCGGCGCTGACGTCCACAAGAACTCACACACCTTCGTTGCGGTCGACGCGGCGGGCAAGCAGATCGGGCAGATCACTGTCCGTGCGACCCATGCCGGTCACGAGAAGGCCTATCGCTGGGCCCGCAAGTCCTTCATCGAGCAGGACCGCAGGTGGGGACTGGAGGACTGCCGCCACCTCACGGGCCTCCTGGAACGCGACCTCCTCGCTCATGGCGAGCCGGTGGTCCGGGTGCCGGCGAAGCTGATGGCCCGCCAGCGCGCCGCCGCGCGCACTCGTGGGAAGTCCGATCCGATCGATGCTCTGGCTGTCGCGCGGGCGTTGGCGAGGGAAGACGATCTGCCGGCCGCGTTCACCGATGAGCGGGCCAGGGAGGTCAAGCTGGTCCTGGCTCGTCGTGAGGACCTGGTCGCGGAGCGGACACGGGTGATCAATCGCCTGCGCTGGCACTTGCACGAGCTCGACCCCGAGCTCGACCCGGCACCGCGTGCGCTGACCCATCGGCCCGCCCAGGAACGGGTGCGGGAGCTGATCGAGGCGAGCGAGGGGATCGTCGCCGAGATCGCGGGCATGGTCCTGGCCGACCTTGAACGACTTTGCTCCTCGATCAGCGAGCTCGATGCACGGCTGCGGGGCATGGTCCGGGATCTGGAGCCGGAGCTGCTGGAGATCCCGGGCTGCGCGGAGCTGTCTGCCGCGAAGATCATCGCCGAGACCGCCGGGATCGAACGGTTCGCCACGGAGTCGAAGTTCGCAATGTTCGCCGGCTGCGCACCGATCCCGGTCTGGTCAGGCAAGACCGAAGGCCGAGTCCGGCTGAACAGGGGCGGGAACCGCCAACTGAACTGCGCGATCCACCGCATCGCGATCACCCAGACACGCCTCGAGGGGCCGGGCAAGGAGTACTACGAACGGCTCCGAGCTGATGGGAAGACAGTGATGGAAGCCCTGCGCTGCATGAAGAACCAGATCGCCCGACGCATATGGCGCACCCTCACCCGAGCCCACGCCGAAGCCCTCACCACCACCCCCATCCCCCTGAACCCCACCCCAACGACGTGCCTCCCGCACGCCGCTTGACATAGGAGATACGCATGACGATCGACCTCACCGCACCGAATCCCTCCTTCACCCTGAACAACGGCGTGACGATGCCGGCCCTCGGCCTCGGCGTCTTCCAGACCCCGCCGGAGGAGACCTCCGCCGCAGTCGCCGAGGCACTGCGCATCGGCTACCGCCACATCGACACCGCCGCGGCCTACGGCAACGAGCGGGAGGTGGGGGAGGGGCTGCGCGCCTCGGGGGTGGACCGCTCCGAGGTGTTCCTCGAGACGAAGCTGTGGATCACCGACTACGGCTACGACCAGGCGCTGCACGGCTTCGAGAAGTGCGCCGCGAAGCTCGGTGTCGACCAGATCGACCTGCTCCTGCTGCATCAGCCGCTGAGCAGCGACTTCGAGAGGACGATCGGCACCTACAAGGCGCTGGAGACGCTGCTGGCCGACGGGCGCGTGCGCGCCATCGGCATCAGCAACGTCATGCCGGACGTGCTCGAGCGCCTGCTCGAGGCGACCGACGTGGTCCCCGCCGTGAACCAGGTCGAGTCCCACCCCTACTTCGCGCAGCGCGACGTCCAGGAGGCGAACGCCCGCCACGGCATCCTGACCCAGGCATGGTCTCCGATCGGCGGGATCACCCACTACCGCGGCGACGTGGAGCGCTCCACCCTGACCGACCCGGTGATCGGCGAGATCGCCGCCGCGCACGGCCTCACGCCGGCGCAGGTCATGCTGCGCTGGGGCCTCCAGCAGGGCCGCTCCGTGATCCCGAAGTCCGTGCGCCCCGAGCGGATCGCAGAGAACCTCGACGTGTTCCGCGTCGCGCTCTCCGACGAGGAGCTCGCCCGGATCGACGCGCTGGAGACCGGGGAGCGCGGCGGCCCCGACCCCGACGCGATCACGCTGGAGACCTTCGGCGGCGAGATCCCGGAGGCGTGAACGGGGAGGAATACGGTGTGACCATGGACCATCGAGCAGAGGTGAGCGACTTCCTGCGCACGCGCCGGGACCGGATCACGCCCTCCCAGGCGGGGATCCTCGGCGGCACGCGTCGACGCGTGCCCGGGCTGCGCCGCGAGGAGGTCGCCGCGGCCACGGGGATCAGCGTCGAGTACTACGCCCGGATCGAGCGCGGGGACCTGCGCGGCGTCTCCACGGAGGTGCTGGACGCGCTCGCCCGCACGCTGCTGCTGGACGAGGCGGAGACCGACCATCTCCACGACCTCGCCGAAGCCGCGGGGCCGCCGGCCCGTCGGCGCCCACGTCCGACCGAGCAGCCCTTCCCCGACTCGCTGCAGCGCTTCGTCGACGCGGTCTCCGTGCCGGTGTGGGTGCGGGACCGTCGCATGGACGTGGTGGCGACGAATCCCGTCGGCCGTGCGCTGTACGCGCCGGTGCTCGAGGACCCCGCCGCGCGCGGGAACACCGCGAGGTTCGTCTTCTTCAGCCCCGCCTCGCGCACCTTCTTCCCCGACTGGGAGGACAACGCCACCGGCATCGTAGCGACGCTGCGCACGTATGCGGGCCAGTCCCCGCGCGACAAGCGGCTCAGCGACCTCATCGGCGAGCTCGCCACCCGCAGCGACGACTTCCGGGTGCGCTGGGCCGCGCACGACGTGCGCCATCACCGCACCGGCCTCAAGCGCATCCGCCACCCCGAGGTGGGGGACCTCGAGCTCGGCTACGAGGCCATGGACTTCCCCGCCCATCCCGACTGGTTGATGTTCGGGTACACCGCCGCGCCCGGCTCGCCGAGCGAGGAGCGGCTGCGGCTGCTGGGCAGCCTCGCGCAGCAGTCGGCCGACGGGGCCCGCACGGCCGTCGACGGGCGCGCCACCGCAGCCGGCTGACGGCAGTGCCGAGGACCGACCACGGCCCGCCGAACAGCGACCGGACGCGTGGCGATCGTGCTCCTGGATCAGCTGTCCCGGCTCACGTCGCTCAGTCTCGCGCGGCTTCCGCGGGCGGCGCTGCGAGTCGCTTCGCCAGCGGGATCATGACGAGCCCGATCACGGTCAGCACCGCGCAGATCGCGAAGATGCCGCGCTGTCCCAGCTGCGGCAGCGCCCCGGCGGCGATGATCGGCCCGGACAGGATCGCGCCGACGCGCCTCGCGTTCATGAACAGCCCCGTGGACATCCCCGCCCCCGGTATCAGGTCCTGGAAGAGGGTCAGCCCGATCCCGGAGATCGCGGCGAAGCCGAGCGCGTTCGGGATCTGCAGCACGAGCAGCAGCACCGGCTCGGTGACCAGCATCAGCCCGGTGTAGTAGACGGCCGAGAGCACGGCGCCGACCGCGACCAGGGTGAGGTGCGAGATGCGGTCGCCGAGGCGGCCGATGATCATCAGCGCCGGCACCTCGAGCGCGGCGGCGACGCCGAGCACGATCCCCGCCCACATGACGCCGAGGCCCACCGTCTCGGTGACGTACAGCGCCATGAACGTCATCGCCGTCGCATTCGTGGCCTGGAACAGCACGAACGCACCGATGATCACGACGGTCGCCGTCCGGCTGCCGGGCGGCAGCGCGTGCGGGGAGCGGGTCGGTTCCGGCGCCTCCGCGGCCGCGGAGCGGTGGTGCCGCATCATCACTGCGGTCATCACGATGTTCACCACCGCGATCACCACCAGTGCCAGCAGGATCCCGCGTGCCCCTGCCCAGCCGATGATCGCGGTCGCGAGCGGCGGCCCGCCTATCCAGGCCGCGGAGATGATCGCGCGGGTGTCGACGATCGTGGAGGTGGCCGCGCCGACGTCCCGCAGATGGGCGAACAGCATCGTGGTGCCGAGCCCCGCCGGGCCGCCGAGGACCACCAGCGCCACCGTCGCGAGCGGCAGCGTGCTCACCGCGGCGAGCGCTGCGGCCAGCGCGATCGTCAGCACCGCGGCGGCCATCAGCATCGGCAGGTAGGTGCGGCGCCGGTCCGTCCAGGCGGGCAGCACGATCGAGGCGATGAAGCCGCCGGCGTTGTAGATCGCCAGCGACCAGCCGATGTCCGCGGTGGAAGCGTCGTAGAGCGTGGCGAGGATCAGGGCGAGCGCGGGGCTCAGCAGCGAGGAGTGCAGTCCCCACAGCAGCGCCGCCGACGGCACGAGCAGGCGGGGGGCGAGGGGGCGCCGCGGGGCATCGGAGGGCATGGAGATCCTTCATCGTTCGGAGGTCGAGCTCCCGGCACGCTATGCCGCCGCCGTCCTCGCCGGGAGGAACTGCCGGGGCACCCCTCAGCTGCGACGCGCGAGCAGACTGATCGTGTTCGGCAGCCGCCCGTCCCAGGCGGCGGCCGGCTCCTCCCCGTCGGGTCGCCAGAGATGAGGCGCGTGCATGTGCGCCTGCGTGAGGCACTAAGGGTCACCCGCGAGTCCGCGGACCGCGGCGGGAGCGCCGAGGACCCCGCCCGGGAGCTGCTGCTGTTCTGCCACGGGTTCTGCAGCGCGCTGGACGCGCACCACACGGGGGATGGCCGCACCCTGTTCCCGGCGATCGAGGCCGCCCGCCGCGACCTCGCGCCCGTGCTGCGCGCCCTCCAGCAGGACCATTCCATGATCGGCCACCTGCTCGGGGGTCTCGAGGCGGCGGTGAGTTCACGCTCCTCCCCGGAGGTGCTCGCGAGACACCTCGAGGGCATCGCCGCGATCATGGAGAGCCACTTCTGCTACGAGGAGCGGCAGCTGCTCACCGTGCTCGAGGGCCTCGCCCTCGACGCGGACCCGGGGGAGGCGCTGGGGACGCTGTGACGGTGATGAGGTCCGGGAAGGCGGGGGAGGCCCAGTACTCCTCGGCCGTGGGCCCGGCATCGACCTGCCCGATGCTCACGAGCCACGCGACCATCACCATGCCGTGGGTGGCGATGAGCAGGTCGTCCTCGGGCTCCTGGTCGGCGACTCCCGCTGCGAACCGCCGGGCGGCCTCGGCCATGCTCTCCCAGCTCACGTGCCGGGCGTCCGGCTCGCCGCGGATCCACGCTCCGCGCCGCTCCCGGGCCTTGTCGTCGAAGGGCTTCCGGGTCTCTCCACCTCGCCGAAGCGAGGGTCGATCAGCGGCTCCCGTCCGGTCGCCGCCGATGAACGCTCACCGGTGCCTCGCGAGGAGGATGCCCAGCAGCTCCGCGGTGGTCGGCGCGGTCAGCGTCGGCTCCCACGGATGGGCCCACGACCTCCCGTGGGAGACCCAGCCGGTAGAGAATCCCGCAGCCCGGCCTCCCTCGATGTCCGGCGTCGCATGATCGCCGATCATCCAGGTCTCTGCGCTCCGCTCCATCCCGTCGACGGCGAGCGCGAAGATCTCCGGATCCGGCTTCTTCACACCGGCCGCCTCCGAGATCACCACCCGGTCCAGCAGGGGACCGAGACCCGTGCGCTCGAGCTTCGCCGTCTGCTGCACGACCGTGCCGTTCGTCACCAGCACCAGCTCCGCGCCGATCCCGCGCAGCTCCTGAAGCGCCTCCGGGATCCCCGGATAGCAGGCGATGCCCTCCACGACACCGAGCTGCAGGTGCTCCTGGATCTCCTCGGCCGACGCGCCCGGTCGCAGCCGCCGGACGATCTGCGCCGCGAGCTCGGCACGCGGCCGGTAGCCGCCCCGGTCGGCCTCCCCGAGCCAGTCGAGGTCGTCGGGATCGGCACCGATCCCTTCGATGAACGAGCACGCCCAGTCCTCGAAGGCCCGCCGCCGGTCCACCAGGGTGCCGTCCAGGTCCAGGAGGACCAGCGGCGGTCTCCTCACAGCGCGATCTGGATCTTCACGTCCGTCGGTCGGCCCTCGAGGAAGCGCTCGAACGCCTGGACCGAGTCGTCGAAGGCGAAGGTCTCCGAGACGAAGGGGGAGAGGTCCACGGCCTCGCTCGCAGCGAGGTCGATCGCCTTCTGGTGCACGTTCGCGTAGCGGAACACCGTCTCGAGCGAGACGCCGCGGCTCTGGGCGGTGGCGATGTCGAAGGGCACCGGATCCACCGGCATGCCTACAAGGACGATGCGGCCGCCCGGTGCGGGCAGTGCCCACAGGGCTTTGTACGCGGGAGCGGCGCCGGTGGCCTCGAAGACGACCTGCGGGCCCCAGCCGCCGGTCGCGTCGCGCACCGTCTCGCCGAGGTCCTGCTGGGTGGCGTCGACCGTGACGATGCCGTCGATCCCGTCGAGCAGCGCGAGCTTCTCCGGCAGGACGTCGGAGATGAAGACGGTGCTGGCACCGCCGGCGAGCGCGGCGAGCGCGGTCATGATCCCGATCGTGCCGGCGCCGACCACGGCGGCGACGTCTCCGGGGGAGATCTCCGCCTTGGTCGCGGCGAACATGCCGACCGCGAAGGGCTCGATCAGCGCGCCCTCGGCGAAGCTCATCGACTTCGGGAGCCTGTACGTGTAGGCGGCGGGGTGGAGCACCTCGTCGGCGAGACAGCCGTGGATGGGAGGGGTCGCCCAGAACTCGACGCCGGGGTCGACGTTGTAGTTGCCCTCCTTGACTGCGCGGGAGGTGGGGTCCGGGACGCCCGGCTCCATGACCACGCGGTCGCCGACGGCGAGATCCGTGACGCCCTCGCCGACCTCGAGGACGGTGCCGGCGCCCTCGTGGCCGAGAATCATCGGCGCCTCGACGACGAACGGGCCGATCTTCCCGTCGGTCCAGTAGTGCACGTCCGAGGCGCAGATGCCGACGGTGTGCATCGCGATCCTCACCTGGCCTGGGCCGGGAGCACCCGGCGCCTCGACCTCCTCGATCGACATCCGGTTCTTCTCGTGCAGCACCAGCGCTCGCATCCCAGTCCTCTCCTTCGATGTGCGGTCCGTCTCATGATCGCAGAGGAGCGGCGGGGGAGGAGGGGAGGTCCGACGACGCACGGAGCGCCTCCCGCCCCGCCCCGCCTGCGCCTCGCCACCCCCGCGTGGACGATCCGCTCGTCGGAGCGCTCAGTCCGCCCGTTCTGCCCCGCGGCTTCGCGCTCGCCCTGCCCCGCGGCTCCCCGCCACCCCAAGGGACAGGTGCATGTGTTCGTTTTTCGACGTACATCACGTACATCACGTACGCGCTTTTCTTGCCGGGCACCCCCACCCGCCCCGCCCGCCCTCGTCTGTCACACCCCTCCCCGAGGCTTCGTATGCACGTTCGATGTCACGACCTGGGCGCCTTGAGCGCCACCCCGCCGGGGCGTACAGTTCGAACTCCTGTTCGAACACGTGCGGAGGAACGGCGAGGGCCGGAAGGAGGAGCGCGATGGGCACCGCCCTGCAGATCGAGGACCGTGAGGAGCGGCTGTCCCGGGCCCGGGCCGCGCTCGGGGCGGCCGAGCGCTCCGCCGCCCGCTGGGGCGGACGGATCGACCGCACCGCCCTGCAGCCCTCGGCGCGCCCCGTCTCCGAGTCCGCGGACGACGGGCTCGGCACCCGTCTGCCGGTCCCGGGGCCGCTCCGGACGCTGTTCCCGCGCGGGAGTCTGCGCGCCGGCAGCTCCGTGGCGCTCGAGGGCGCCGCGAGCACCTCGCTGCTGCTGTCCCTCGCGGTCGCCGCGGCGGGGGAGGACTCCTGGTGCGCGATCGCCGGGATGCCCGATCTGGGGCTGCGCTCCGCGATGGACGCGGGCCTGGATCCCTGCCGCCTCGCCCTCGCTCCGGCGGACGGCGAGCAGCGTCCCCAGGTGCTCTCCGCCCTCGCCGACGGGGTGGGCGTGCTCGTGCTCGGCCCCGACCTGGACCTCGCCCCGGCGCTCTGGCGCAGCCTGCTGGGCCGGGCCCGCACCGCCGACACCCTCGTCCTCGCCGCCGCCCCGCCCGGCCGCGCCGACCTCACGCTGCGCTCCACCGCTCGGGGATGGTCCGGCCTCGGCCAGGGCTCGGGACGACTGCGTCGGCGCCGTCTCGAGATCACCGCCGAGGGCCGCGGCATCGCCGGCCACCGGTCGGCCGAGGTGCTGCTGCCGCAGGTGGACGGAATGCTCGCAGCGATTCCCGCCGGTGCGCCGGCGGGGGCTGCGGCCCGTCCGGCGGCGGTCTCGGAGCGGCGTCCGGCGATGCAGCTCCTGCCGAGCGTGCGGAGGGCCGGGTGATGAGCGTGCACGCCCCCGCCGACCTCCACGCCCCCGCCGCGGCCGGCCCCGCTGCTGTCGACGCCGCCACCGCCCGGGCGACCCGCACCGTCGCCGTGACCGTCCCGGACTGGCCGCTGCTGGCCGCGCTGGACCGCCACCAGCGACGCCTCGAGGCCGCCGCAGGGGAGGAGGACGCCCCCGCGCCGGCCCCGCTCGATCTCGCCGCCGTCCCGGTGATCCTGCTCGACCAGCACCGCGTCACCCATGCCGGCGCCGCCGCCCTCGAGGCCGGGGTGCGCCCGGGGATGACGCGCCGCGCCGCCCGGGCCGCCTGTCCCGAGGCGCTCGTGCTGGAGGCCGACCGCGAGCAGGAGACCGCGCTGTTCGAGCTGGTCGCCGCCGCGGTGGACACGATCGCGGCCGGGGTGGACGTGCTGCGCCCCGGGGTGCTGCTGATGTCCGCCCGAGGGCCGGCCCGCCACCAGGGCGGGGAGGGGCGCCTCGCCGAGCGGATCCTGGACGCGGTCGCCGACCTCACCGGCTGGGACTGCGCCGTCGGGATCGCCGACGGCCCCTTCGCCGCACTGCTCGCCTCCGGGCCGGGCCGGATCGTGCACGAGGGCCGCAGCGCCGACTACCTCGCCCCGCACCCGATCCAGGCCCTGCGCAGCGCCCCCGTCGGCCCCGGCTGGGGCCATCGCGGCCAGCCCTCGGCCGCCCGCCCCGAACGACGCCTCGACCTCGCCGAGACGGTCGATCTGCTGCAGCGACTCGGGATCACGACCCTCGGCGATCTCGCCGCCCTGCCCTCGGCCGCGGTCGCCGACCGCTTCGGCCCGGACGTCGCGACGCTGCACCTGCTCGCGCGCGGGCAGGAGCCCGCTCCGCCCGCCGCGCACCATCCCACCCAGCCGCTGCTGGCCGAGACGACGCTGGAGACCCCGCTGGTGCGCACCGACCAGGCAGCCTTCATCGCGCGTCCGCTGGCCGAGCAGCTGCACGCGATGCTGGTCGAACGAGGGCTGGTGTGCACCAGGCTGCGGATCGTGGCCCGCACCGAGGGCGGCGAGGAGATGGAGCGCACCTGGCGTCACGACGGGGCGCTGACCGTCGCCGACGTCGTGGACCGCATCCGCTGGCAGTGCGACGGATGGATCACCCGGGCGCGGCTCGGCGGTCCTGCGACCGGGGCGATCACCCGGATCGGGCTGCATCCTCTGCAGCTGGCCCCGGCGGGGGAGAACGCGCCCGCGCTGTGGGGCAGCGCCGGGGAGGCGGCGCAGCGGGCTTCCCGTGCGCTCGCCCGCGCGCAGGGCCTGGCGGGGGAGGAGGCGGTGCAGGTCCCGGCCCTCGTCGGTGGAAGGCTGCTGGCCGAGGAGGTCGCCCTGGTGCCCTGGCGCAGCGAGAAGCCCGCACGGCGCGAGGGTCCCTGGCCCGGCGCCCTGCCCCGCCCGGTGCCCGCGACCGTGTTCCGTGACCCGCCCGCGGTGCGGCTCGAGGACGTCGCGGGCCGTCCCGTCGTGGTCACCGCCCGTGGTCTGCTGAGCGGCGCGCCGGCCCGCCTGCTCGTCCTCGCCCCGGGCGCGCCGGCGCTGCAGCGGGCCGGGCTGCGCGCCGGCTCGGGCTGCCAGGTGCTCGCCCATGCCGCTCCCGTCGTGCTCGACGAGCGCTGGTGGGCGCGGGACGGCAGGCGCGCCGCGCGCCTGCAGCTCGTGGTGCGCGGAGCGAGCGCCGAGGAGGTCGCCGTGCTCGCCCTGTCCCGGGCGGGGGAGTGGACGCTGGAGGGGCTCTATGACTGAGGCGACGTGCTGCGAGGGACGAGCGGCAGGAGCGCAGTCGGAAAGCACCGCTGAGGCGACGTGCTGCGAGGGACGAGCGGCAGAAACGCGGGCAGAGGGGGCCGGGCCTGAAGTCCGGGACCTCTTGAGTGTCAAAATAATGGAGGATATCCTCCGTTATATGAGAACTGAAGCGCCGCTGCTCGCTCCTATCTTCCGCTCGGACGGCCAGGCTCGTCTGCTGTCCGCTCTCATGCTCGAGGACGAGGAGCGGAGTCTCACCCAGCTCGCCGAGCAGACCGGACTGGCGTACCCCTCCGTCCATCGGGAAGCCACCCGACTTCTCCAGGCGGGGATCCTGACCGAGCGCCAGGCAGGACGCACACGTCTGCTCCGCGCCGACCCGGACAGCCCCCTCGTCGCCCCCCTGCGGGAGATCCTCCTCATCACCACCGGGCCCGTTCCGCTGCTGAAGGACGAGCTCTCCCGGATCCACGGGATCGAGAGCGCATTCCTCCACGGCTCCTTCGCCGCACGGATGCGACGGGTGGACGGTCCTGCTCCGAACGACATCGATCTCATGATCATCGGGACCCCGGACCCCGATGCGGTGTACGACGCCTGCGGACGGGTCGAGGAGATCGTGCACCGCCCGGTCAATCCCACCATCACCACCCGCAGCGAGTTCGATCGCGACTCGGGATTCCATACCCGGGTGCGGAACAGTCCTACCGTCCCCGTCCTCGGAGAGCTGCCATGGCCATGACCCCGCTCGACCCGAACCAGGAGCAGTCAGTGCGCGCTCTCGTCGCCGCGCGCCGACTGGAACAGGTGCCCGCCGACCTGCGGCGTGCAGAGCTGTTCCTGGAGAAGGCTCGTCGTCGTCTCGCGGACCTCGACAACCTCACCTGGGCGGAGAGTCGATACAACCTCGCCTACGACGCCGCACATGACGTCGGAGAAGCGCTGCTGGCCGCCTACGGGTACCGGACGACCAACGGACCGGGACAGCACGAGGCGCTGGGACGCTTCCTGAGGGCAGTGCTGACCACGCCCCCAGGGCAGTCAGGGGCACGACGATTCGATCAGATGCGCCGTGCACGCAACCAGCTGCGCTACGAGGCCTCCAGCGTCGGGGACGCGGATGCCGACGTGGCGAGCAGGGCGGCTCGGGCGCTGCACGACGGCGCGGCAGCGCGGGGCATCTGACCATGGCCCGCTGGTTCCTGGGCCCGCCCGCGTGGAAGGACCTCGAGGCGGTCCTCTCGGACCGTCCCGCCGAGCTGGTCTCCCCGCCGATCGTCGTCGAGCACACCGGGAAGCAGGCGGAGGATCCGTACCGCCCTGCCCGTCACGTCGAGTACGCGGAGCTGCACGCCCACTCCCACTTCAGCTTCCTCGACGGCGCCTCGAGCCCCGAGGACATGGCCATCCAGGCGGCCCGGCTCGGGCTCGGCGCGATCGCGCTGGTGGACCACGACGGGCTGCCCGGGGTGGTGCAGGCGGCGAAGGCCGCGGCCGAGGCGGGGATCGCGACCGTGTTCGGCGCCGAGCTGACCATCGGCCTCGAGCCCGGGGCCGAGACCGCGAGCAGCACCCCCGTGACCTCCGCACCCCGCACCGGAACGCCCGACCCCGAGGGGGAGCACCTGCTGGTGCTGGTGCGGGACGAGACCGGGTACCGCCGCCTCTCCGCCGCGATCGCCCGCGCCCACTTGGGCAGCGGGCAGAAGGCCGCACCCCGCTACCGCCTCGCCGAGCTGTCGCGGATCGCCCGGGAGGGGCACTGGCTGATCCTCACCGGCTGCCGCAAGGGCGCCGTGACCCGGGCCGCGAGCGCGCGCCTGGCCGAGGGCGACCTCGAAGGCGCCGCGCATGCCGCCGCGGAGCAGATCGCGCGTCTGGTGGAGCTGTTCGGTCTCGGGAACGTCGCCGTCGAGCTGATCGTCGGCGGCGGGGGAGAGGCCGACGAGCTCCACGACGCGCTCGCCCAGGGCGCCCGCCTGGTGCGCGAGTCGCACGGGCTGGACGCGGTCTCGCTGCCGCTGGTGGCGAGCACGAACGCGCACTACGCCCGCCCCTCGGACAAGCGCCTGGCCGACACCCACGCCGCCCTGCGCGCCGGAGGGTCGCTGGAGAGCGCCGACCCCCATCTCGCCTCCCGCCCCGCGCACCTGCACAGCGGGGAGGAGATGGCGCAGCTGCTGCCCCGCTATCCCGCCGCGATCACGCAGGCGGCGCAGCTCGGCCGCGACTGCGCCCTGGACCTGCGCCTGCTCGCCCCCGACCTGCCTCCCTTCCCCGTCCCCGCCGGGCACGACGAGGCGAGCTGGCTGGTGGAGCTGGTGGAGATCGAGGGGCGCGAGCGCTACGGGCCGCGGCCCGCACCGGGCCGTCCCGAGAAGATCCCCGGGGCGTGGGCGCAGATCGACCACGAGCTGAAGGTCATCACCGACCTGCACTTCCCCGGCTACTTCCTGATCGTCCACGAGCTCGTCGACTTCTGCGCAGGGGAGGGGATCCTCGCCCAGGGCCGCGGCTCCGCCGCCAACAGCGCGGTCTGCTACGCGCTGGGGATCACGGCGGTCGAACCCGTCGGCCACGAGCTGCTGTTCGAGCGGTTCCTCGCCCCGGAACGGGACGGCCCGCCGGACATCGACATCGACATCGCCTCGGACCGCCGGGAGGAGGTGATCCAGCACGTCTACGAGCGCTACGGGAGGGAGAACGCCGCGCAGGTCGCCAACGTCATCACCTACCGGGCGAAGCTCGCGGTGCGCGACGCGGCGAGGGCGCTCGGCTACGACCCCGGCGCGCAGGACGCCTTCGCCAAGCGGATCGAGCGCTCCTTCTCCTCGCTGAAGGACGCCGACGTGCCGGACGACGTGGTCGCCCTCGCCCAGCAGCTGCGGGACGCACCGCGCCACCTCGGCATCCACTCCGGCGGGATGGTCCTCGCCGACCGGCCCGTGATCGAGGTGTGCCCGGTGCAGTGGGCGGCCATGGCGGACCGCTCCGTGCTGCAGTGGGACAAGGACGACTGCGCCGACGCGGGCCTGGTGAAGTTCGACCTGCTGGGCCTGGGGATGCTCACGGCGCTCGACCATGCGCTGAAGATCGTCGCCGAGCACCACGGTCAGCACTTCGAGCTGCGCACCCTGCCGCAGGAGGACCCGGCCGTCTACGACATGCTCTGCGCCGGGGACAGCGTGGGCGTCTTCCAGGTCGAGTCCCGCGCCCAGATCTCCACCCTGCCCCGGCTGAAGCCGCGGGTGTTCTACGACCTGGTGGTCGAGGTGGCGCTGATCCGGCCCGGCCCCATCCAGGGCGGGTCCGTCCACCCCTACATCCGCCGCCGCGCCGGCGAGGAGGAGGTCACCTACCTGCATCCGAAGCTGAAGAAGTCCCTGGGCCGCACGCTCGGGATCCCGCTGTTCCAGGAGCAGCTGATGCAGATGGTGGTCGACGTCGCCGACTTCACCCCCGCCCAGGCCGACCAGCTGCGCCGCGCCATGGGCTCCAAGCGCTCCACCCAGAAGATGCTCGAGCTGTCCGATGCGCTGTTCACGGGGATGGCCCGCCACGGCATCACCGGGGAGGACGCCGAGGCGATCCACCGCAAGCTCCTCGCCTTCGCCAACTACGGCTTCCCCGAGTCGCACGCCTACTCCTTCGCGTATCTCGTCTACGCGAGCTCCTATCTCAAGTGCCACTACCCGGCCGCGTTCACCGCCGCGCTGCTGCGCTCCCAGCCGATGGGCTTCTACTCCCCGCAGTCCCTGGTCGCCGACGCGAGGCGCCACGGCGTGCTCACCCACGGCCCGGACGTGCTCGCCTCCCGCGCCCGCACCGACCTCGAGACCGACGAGGAGCACGTCGGGTACCGGCTCGAGACCCCGGGGGAGCAGGTGCAGGGGGAGCGGGCCGCAGCCGGGCCCGCGATCCGGCTGGGCCTGGACCAGGTGCGCGGCATCTCCACCGAGACCGCCGAGCAGATCGTCGCCGAGCGGGACCGCGGCGGCCCCTTCGCCTCCGTCCCGGATCTCGCGCGGCGGGTGCGCCTCACCGCCCGCCAGCTCGAGGCGCTCGCCACCGCCGGGGCGCTGGACGCTCTGGCGAGCTCGCGCCGGCAGGCGCTGTGGGCGGCGGGCGCCGCCGCGCAGGAGTCCCCGGACACGCTCCCGCACCTCGCCGTCGGCGCGGAGGCGCCGATGCTGCCGGGGATGAGCGATGCGGAGCTCGCCACCGCCGACGCCTGGGCCACCGGGATCACCCTCGCGGACCATCCGATGGCGCTGGTGCGGGAGCGGATGACGGCCGACGGGGTGCTCTCGATCGCCGGTACCCGGGAGGCGGAGGACTCCAGCCGGATCCGGGTCGCCGGGGTGATCACGCACCGTCAGCGCCCCGCGACCGCCGGGAACATCACCTTCCTCAGCCTCGAGGACGAGACCGGGATCCTCAACGTCGTCTGCTCGCAGGGGTTCTGGGTGCGGCACCGGGCGCTGCTGCGCACCGCGCGCGCGATCGTGCTGCGCGGCATCGTCGAGAACCGCACCGGGGCGGTGAACCTCGTCGCCGACGCGGTGGAGCCCCTGGACCTGGCCGCGGCGGGTCGGTCCAGGGACTTCCAGTAGCCCGGATCAGGCCGCGGCGGGCGCCGCGCCGACGATGCTCACGTGCGAGGAGCGTCGGGCGAGCCGCGCCCCGCGCGAGGCCGCGAAGGTCACCACGAGCGAGACCGCCGCCCAGGCGAGGATCGCCAGCAGGGTCCCGGTGGTGCTGACCAGGGTGCCGCCGAGCGCGGAGTGGACCAGGCCCTGGGTGACGATCGACAGCGGCATCAGCGAGCCGACCGACTGCAGCAGCTCGGGCGCGGTCTCCATCGGCACGATCCCCACCAGGGTCACCACCTGCAGCACCATCAGCAGGATCGAGGCGATCCGGCCGATCCGGTCGCCGAGCGCCGTCAGCAGCGCCTGGTGCAGGGCCGCGAACATGACGGCCCCGGCGAAGGCCACCAGCCCCACCGACAGCGGCGAGACCGGGGAGATCCCGATCGCGGTGAGCACGGCGAGCACCGCGACGGTCTGCACCACCGCGATCAGCAGCGCCGGGGCGAGGGAGCGCAGCACCACCTTCCACATCGGCAGCGCCCGGTCCAGCAGACGGCGGGACAAGCCCGGCAGCAGCAGGAAGGTGCCGAAGGCGCCCAGCCACAGCGCGAGCGCGGTGACGAAGGGGAAGGTCGCGGTGTCCGCGCCGTTCGCCTCGTTCTGACGCTCCGCCTCGGTGCCGACGGGGGCGGCGGCCATCTCGCTCATCCGCTGCCGCTCGGACTCGCTGTAGGAGGGCACGCCGTCGGCGCCCTCGCGCAGACCGCCCGCCAGCTCGTCGGAGCCCTCGGCGAGCTGGCCCGAGCCCTCGGCGAGCTCGTCGGTGCCGTCGGCGAGCTCGCCCGCACCGTCGGCGAGCTGCTCGCTGCCGTCGGCGAGCTGGTCCGCACCGTCGGCGAGCTGACCCGCACCGAGCGCGAGCTCCTCGTTCCCGTCGGCGAGCTCGGAGGCGCCGTCGGCGGCGCCGCGAGTGCCCTCGGCGAGCTGGTCGGCACCCTCGGCGAGCTGGTCGACGCCGGTCGCGTACTCGGTGAGCCCGTCGCGCAGACCGGTCACGCCGGTGACGAGCTCGCCGGCGCCGTCGGCGCTGGCGCGGGCACCGGTGGCGAGCTGGTTCGCGGACTCGGTGAGGCCCGGGTTCTGGGCGGTGCCGTCCCCGGCGAAGGCCGTCTCGATCCACTCGGCGTAGGTGACCATGCCCCCGGTGCCCTGGACGAGGCCGGGCTGCTGATCGGTGCCGTTGATGCCGTCCGCGATCTGCTGCACGCCGTCGGCGGCGGCGGTCGCGCCCTCGCCGACGCCCTGGGCGGTGGCGGCGAGGCCGGGGTTCTGGGCGGTGCCGTCGCCGTCGACGACGGTGTGCAGGCCGTCGCGGGCCTGATCGACGCCGTCGACGTAGCCGGACATGCCGTCGACTGACTGGGACATTCCCTGCGCCTGGGCGCAGAGGGCCTTGACCTGCTCGTTCAACTGCTCGTCGCCGAGGTCGGTCGCTGCGAGCGCACAGGCGTTCTCCTCCATCGAGCTCGACAGCCCCGTCATCCCCGGGTTCTCCGCGGTGCCGTCGCCCTCGACCAGGCTCGTCATGCCCGGACCGTTCTCGTCGCCGTCCACGATCGCGTCGAGGCCGGTCGCGGCCTCGCCGACGCCGTCGGCATAGGCGACCACGCCCTCGGCGCCCTGGGCGAGGCCGGGCTGGTCCTCGGTGCCGCGCAGCCCGTCGGCCGCCTGCTGGGCGCCCTGGCCGAGCTCGGTCATGCCCTCGTCCACCTGGCGCGCCGTGGGGGCGAGTCCGGGGTTCTCCTCGGTGCCGTCGCCGGTGACCGCGGTGCCCGTCTGGGAGATGCCGCCGGCGAACTGCTCGAGGCCGGTGGCGAGCTGGTCGGCCCCAGCCTCGAGGCCGGGATTCTCGGCGGTGCCGTCGCCCTCGACCCCGGCGGCGAGCTGCTCGACGCCGGTGAGCAGGCCCGGCTGCCCCTCGGTGCCGCGCATCCCGGTCTGCAGCTCCCCGATGCCGCCGGCGAGCTCCTCGGTCCCGGTGGCGAGGTCGTCGAGCCCGTCGGCAAGGGTGCGGGTGCCGTCGGCGGCCTGCCAGGTGCCGTCGGCGAAGGTCCACACGCCGCCGGAGAACTCGCGCGCCCCCTCGGCGGCCTGCGTGGTGCCGTCGGCCAGATCGCGCGTGCCGCCCGCGAGCTCGTCCGTGCCCTCGGCCAGGTCGGAGGTGCCGCCGGCGAGCTCCTCGGCGCCGTCGGCCGCGTCGGAGAAGCCGTCGCCGAGGTCGTTGAAGCCCACGTAGAGCTGGTCGAGGTACTGCTGCGCCATCTGTCCGCCCATGGTGTTCGCCGAGGCCTCGGCGACGGCGGTGCCCACCAGGGCGTTGATCTGGCCGCTCGCGTCGTTGGTGGTGACCTCGAGGATCGCCTGGGACGCCTCGGGCGTGCCGAGGGTGGCGAGGTGCTTCGAGAAGTCCTTCGGGATGACGACGACGGCGGAGTAGCTGCCGTCCTTCAGCCCCTCCTCGGCGTCCTCCGGGCTGGTCAGCTGCCAGTCGAAGCCGGTGGTCTCCGGGGCGTCCTGCCCTTCGACGGTGCCGGGCTGGGTGAGGGAGCCGGCGAGCAGGCGGCCGAAGGGCACCGTCTGCGTCTCGCCGTTCTCGTCGGTCACTTCCGCGCCCTCGTCGAGGTTGACCACGGCGGCGGGCACGGCGTCGAGCCGGTCCACGCGGCCGCTGAGCGCCCACATGCCCAGCGCCGCCACGAGCAGGGGCAGCACCAGGACGACGATCAGCGTGCGGGGGTGGGCGAGGCGCTTCATGCGAGGGCTCCTTCGGGGGTCTGGGCGGTGGAGCGCTGGACGGCGAGGGCGAGCAGGCGGCGCGGGTCGCGCAGGGTGGCGTGGAGTCGCCGTTCGGCGGTGGTCAACCCGGCGGAGCGGGAGCCGACGACGACGGTGGCGCCGCGGGCGAGGAGCGCGTCGAGGCGCTCGACGAGGGTGTCGTCGATCGCGGCGGCGGCGTGGACGAGGTCCTCGAGCTCCTCGATGACGATCACCGCGCGGTCGGCGCTGCGGCCGTCGATCTCGCCGAGGCGGCGCGCGACGGGGGCGTCGGCCGGGATCCAGTGCGCGCGGGCCTGCACGGCTCCCAGGTCGTCGGGGGAGAGGCGGTCGTGGACGGCGAGGATGCCGGACGTGGGGGAGACCCGCCCCGCGACGAGGCCGAGGAAGGTCGCGCGGGCGGCGTCGTCCGGGGCGCGGACGACCAGCAGCGTGCCGGGGGTGACCGCGCCGGTGAGCGGGCCGAGCGTCCCCTTCTCGCCGAGCAGCGGGGCGACGGTCTCCTCGAGGCGCAGTGAGTGCACGCCGTGCTCCTCGGTCCAGCGACGGTGCTCGAGCACCCCGGCCAGGCCCTCGCCCTCGACGTCGACGGTGGGAAGGAGGCGGTCGAGCCAGCGCGGCAGCCACCAGGCGTGCCGGCCCAGCAGCGCGAGCACGGCGGGTACGAAGGTCATCCGCACCACGAAGGCGTCCACCAGCACGCCCACGGCGAGCGCCACCGCGATCGGCTGCAGCATGAACCAGCCCGAGGTCACGAAGCCCGCGAACACGGAGACCATGATCAGCGCGGCGGCGGTGACGACGGGGGCGTTGGCGGTGAAGCCGCGCTCGATCGAGTGCTTCGCGTCACCGGTGTGCACGAACTCCTCGCGCATGCGGGAGACGAGGAAGACCTCGTAGTCCATCGCGAGCCCGAAGAGCACGCCCATCACCATGATCGGCATGAAGGAGACCACCGGCCCGTTGACGTCCACGAACAGCGGCTCGTTGAACCAGCCGTACTCGAACACCATCGAGGTGACGCCGAAGGCCGCGGCGACCGAGAAGAGATAGCCGACCGACGCCTTCAGCGGCACCCACAGGGAGCGGAAGACGAGCGTCAGCAGGATCAGGGACAGGCCGACGACGAACAGCGCGAAGGGCAGCAGCGCGGCGGAGAGCTTGTCGGTGACGTCGATCCCGATCGCGGTCGCGCCGGTGACGGTGACGTCGGAGATCGAGAGGTCCTCCTCCCAGCCCTCGGCGCTGTCGCGCAGATCGGCGACGAGGTCCTTGGTGGACTGCTCGGTGGGACCGCCCTCGGGGATCACGACCACCACGGCCATGTCGGCGCCCTGATTGGGGGTCGCCAGCTGGATCTCCTTGACGTGGTCGAGCTCGGAGATGTCGCTCTCGAGCTCCTCGACGACGCCGAGCGGATCGGTGGTGTTGATGATGTCGGCGGTGACCAGCAGCGGGCCGTTGTAGCCGGGGCCGAACTCCTCGGAGACGAGGTCGTAGGTGTCGCGCGCATCAGTGCCGACCGGCTCGGTGCCCAGGTCCGGCAGGGCCAGCTCGAGGTCCTTGATCGGGATCGCGAGCGCGCCGACACCGATCACGACCGCCAGGATCGTCAGCGCGGGCACCTTGGTCACCAGGCGCACCCAGGTGCGGCCGAAGGAGCGGCGGGGGCGCTGCGCGGGGTCCGGCTCGGGCAGGGCGCCGTCGTTCTCGGCCATCAGCCGCCGGATCCTGCGGGGCCGCAGCCGCTCGCCGAGGATGCCCATCAGCGCCGGCAGCATGGTCAGCGCCACCACGACGGACAGCGCCACGGTCGCGGCCGCGGCGACGCCCATCACGGTGAGGAAGGGGATGCCGGTGATGAACAGGCCCACCAGCGCGATGATCACGGTGAGGCCGGCGAAGATGACGGCGCTGCCGGAGGTGGCCAGGGACTTGCCGATCGACTCGTGCACGTCGTCGCCCTGGGCGAGCTGGTCGCGGTGGCGGGAGAGGATGAACAGGGCGTAGTCGATGCCGACGGCGAGGCCGAGCATGGCGCCCAGCGCGGTGGTGACCGAGGGGATGTCCACCCCGGCGGACAGCGCGACCAGCGCCAGCATCGACACGCCCACGCCGACGATCGCGGTGACGATCGGGATGAAGGCGGGGATCAGCGAGCGGAAGACGACCGCGAGGATGATCAGGGCGGCGATGATGCCGAAGACCTCGCCGGCGCCGAAGGGGACCTCCGCGCTCTGCAGCACCTGCCCGCCGAGGTGCGTCTCCAGGCTCGGCGTGCCGGCCTCCTCCACGAGCGAGCGGATCTCCTCGACGGAGCTCTCCGGGAAGGCGCCGGTCTGCCCCTCCATCTGGAACTGGGCGATGATCGCGGTGTCGTCGTCGGTGCGCGTGCCGGGGGAGAGGTCGTCGAAGGGGGAGGGGGCGGCCGCGACGCCCTCGACCTCGGCGATGTCCTCCATGAGCGCGTCGATCTCGTCCTGGTGCTCATCAACGCTCGAGCCGTCCTCGGTCACCAGCACGACCTGCCCGGCGGTGCCGCCCATCTCGGGGAAGCGGTTGGCGAGGGTGTCGATGCCGCGCTGCCCCTCGGTGCCGGGAATCTCGATGTCGGCGGTGAAGGTGCCGCCGAGGCCGACGGCGAGGCCGCCGACGATCACCAGCAGGGCGACCCAGGCGCCGACGATCTTCCAGCGCAGGGAGGCCATCAGGAGGCCCAGACGGTACAGGGACGAGGACACGCGGCCTCCAGGACGAGTTCGGCACGAGGGCGACGACGGACCCCTGCCCGAGACGTCCGCGAATTCGATACGAAGATGTATCGATGGGATAGTATCGGGCTCGCCGCACCCCTTCAACGGACGTCACCGCGCGAGACGTCCGCCAGTCGCGCATCCGAGGAGCCATGACCGATCTGTTCGAGCCGCTGCCCGAGTCGGCGGGCACGCGACGCAAGGAGAACACCCGCGCCAAGCTCGTGCGCGCCTCGCTGGACGTCTTCGTCGAGAAGGGCATCGACGGCGTGACCGTCGACGACCTGGTGAAGGCGGCCGGCTTCACGCGCGGGGCCTTCTATTCGAACTTCTCCAGCAAGGAGGAGGTGTTCATCGCCCTGTTCGACGAGGTGACCGCCGAGCTCATGGCGATCGCGAACAGCTCCGTGGAGAGCGCGGTCGCGGACGTCGAGGCGGACGAGAGCTGCTCCATCCTCGAGGCCGACGACGCGCAGGTGATGCTCGCGGTGTTCGAGGGGATCCGCCCATTCGGCCGCCAGTGGTACCTGCTGTACTCCGACGCGATCGCCCGCTCCCTGCGCGACGAGACCCTTCGCGCGGAGCTCGCCGGGCAGCGGGAGCGGATGCGGAACCAGATCGGGGCGCTCCTGGCCACACGCCTGGCGGCCTCGGCGGAGCGGGCACTGCTGCCCGTCGAGGACCTCGCCCAGCTGCTGATGGGCATCTTCATCGACCTGCTCGTGCGCGAGCAGCTGGAAGGACGGGACGTCACCCAGCTCGCGGCGACCACGATCCTGGGCACCCTGCGGGCCTTCATCGCCCCGAAGTCGGACAGACCGCTTCGCAGCACTGCGCACCTTCCGCCCGTTTCGCCGCGACACGCCGGAACAGGAGTGGGCGGTGGCGCACCCTCGGGGAACCCCTCTACGGTGACTGCGGTGTGATCCCCGTCGCACTCTTCCTCGCAGTGCAGCTGTCCCCTTCCCCAGGAGCTTCCCCATGTCGCCCTACCGTCCTCGCCATCTCGCCCCTCCGGTCCCGACCGCCCCCGCCTCGAGAGCGTCGCGCCGCAGCCTGCTGCGCGGCGGAGCCCTCGGCGCCATGGCGCTCGGCACCGGCACCGCCGCTCTCGCCGCACCCGCCGCTCAGGCCGCCGGCATCCACGGCCAGGACGTCTCCGGCTGGCAGGGGAAGGTCGACTGGGCCGCCCAGGCCGCGGCCGGCTCCCGCTTCGCCTACGTCAAGGCCACCGAGGGCCGCTCCTACCGCAGCCCCGCGTTCTCCCACCAGTACACCGGCGCCGGCGGCGCAGGGCTCGTGCGCGGCGGCTACCACTTCGCCCGCCCCGACTCCGGCGGCCCCGAGGAGCAGGTGGACTTCTTCCTGAACAACGGCGGCGGCTGGACCGGCGACGGGATCACGCTGCCGGGCATGGTCGACTTCGAGGCCTACTCCGGGCTCCCGCGGGATTACGGGCTCGGCCAGCAGGAGATGCGGGACTGGATCTCCGCCTTCTCGATCCGCTACCGCGACCAGGCCGGGCGCCGCCCGGTGATCTACACCAACCTGCACTGGTGGAACGACGTGGTCGGGGACTGGACCCCGACGAACTCGCCGCTCTTCCTCGCCTCCTACAGCTCCTCCCGCCCCAGCACCCTGCCGGGCCGCTGGTGGGGCTGGGAGCTGTGGCAGTACTCGGACTCCGGCCCCTTCGCCGGCGACTCCAACCTCTGGTACGGCAGCGAGAGCCAGTTCGAGAGCTTCGTGACCGACGCGGACTACGACGCCGCCGGCATCTGACGAGGCCGACGTCCTCGCCTCCCGGCGAGTCCCCGTCGGCCCCGCCGCCGCTCCGGCCGGTCCCATGACCGGCCGGGGCGGCGCCGTGCTGTGTACCCTTCCCCGGTGACTGCTGAACAGAACCGCACCGCCCCCACCGCCCCGCCGTCTGGACGCCCGGCCGGCGCCGTCTACGCCGACCGGGGCTCCTCCCACTTCGACATCCTCCTGGCCGCCATGGTCACGGTCGTGATCCTCTCCGGCATCGGAGCCGCCAAGGGGGTCAGCTTCGGCGACGTGCCCGGCACCGGATTCGAGATCATCACCGACGGCGGCTTCTTCCTCTTCCCCCTCGCCTACGTGCTCGGCGACATCATCACCGAGCTGTACGGCCCCCGCAGCGCCCGCCGCGCCATCCTCACGTCCTTCGCCGTGAGCATCCTCGCCTCGCTCAGCTACCAGGTGATCATCGCGCTGCCGCCCTTCCCCGATGAGTACGGCCTCGCCAAGCAGGAGGCCCTCGAGCTCGCGCTCGGGCCGGTCTGGATCGTCGTGCTCGCCGGGCTCGCCGGATTCCTCGCCGGACAGAGCCTGAACTCCCTGGTCGTCTCCCGCATGAAGCGCCGGATGGGGGAGCGGGGCCTGATCGCGCGCCTGTTCACCTCGAGCGGCCTGGGCGAGCTCGTGGACACCATCATCTTCTGCGCCATCGCCTCGGTCGCGATCGGCATCACCACCTTCGAGCAGTACGTGGAGTACACCGTGCTCGGCGTGCTCTACAAGGTGCTCGTCCAGTACGCGATGATCCCGGTGACCTCCGCGGTGATCCGCTGGCTGAAGCGCACGGACCCCACCTATCAGCGCCGACTGGCGGAGCAGGGGACGGGCACGTCCTGAACGACCGTCCCGGGCCGCACGGTGGACCGCGGCGATCGTCGGCCCCGGAGGCCCGAACTCGCGGGTCCTCGCCGAGAGGCGCATCGTCCGGCCGACCTGGGGCCCTCGTCCCGCCCGACGAAGGTCGCGGGCGGTGCCCGACAGCTCGACGATGGTCGGCCGCGGCGCCGACAAAGCGGCACTTCCTCGGCGGCGCGGAGGCGTGGAGGGTGGTCCCATGACCACGACGAACACCTCCTCGCCCCCGCCCCGCGATCCCGTCGGCCGGGTCCCGTCCGCCGCGGCCCCGTCGACCGCCGGCCCGCCGGCCGCCGAGCCGTCGGGCGCCGCGCCGTCGGGCGCTCCCGTCGCCGCTGATGCCGCACCCCGTCCCGCCGCTGCACCCGGTTCCGCCAGCGCACCCCGCTCGGGCCTCGATCCGGAGCGTCCCTTCGGCGCGCACCTGCGCCTGGCGTGGTGGAAGCCGCTGCTGATCATCCCCGGCCTGCTCGTGGCGATGATCGTGCTCCAGACCGTGCTGACGCTGATCGTCGTCCTCGTGGAGATGGCGGCCTTCGGGCGCGACCCGATGGACGCGACCATCAGCCCGCTGATGATGGCCATGATGAACCTCAGCCTCGCCGCCATGGGACCGCTGGCGATCCTGGTCACCGCGCTGGTGGCGCGCGTGCCCTGGCGCTGGCTGATCGCCTCGCCACGGCGGGCGAGCCTGCGTCGCGGCCTGGTGTACGCCGGAGCGTTCTCGGCGCTCGTCGGCGCGGCGCTCGCGCTCACCGCCCTGATCGACCCGTCGGCCGCGGGGATCGGGCAGTTCGCCATCACCTCGACCACGATCGGGCTGGTCCTGGTCGCACTGCTGACCACCCCGCTGCAGGCGGCAGGGGAGGAGCTCCTGTTCCGCGGGGCGATGATGCCGCTTTTCGCCTCCTGGGTCCGAGCGGTCAGGCCCGCGCTCGTCCTCGGCATGATCGCCTCGAGCATCGTCTTCGGCCTCGTGCACATGTCGGTGGATCCGTGGCTGCTGAGCTACTACGCGGTCTTCGGGCTGTGCATGGCGGCGATGGCCGTGATCAGCCGCGGCCTCGAGGCGCCGATCGCCTTCCACGTGATGAACAACCTGATCATGATGGTCGTCGGTGCGCTCTTCGCCGGGGGCGGCGGCATCGTCATCGACCGCAGCGTGGGGATGGGCGGGCCGTTCATGCTCGTGTTCATCGTGGTGGACCTCGTGGCCGTCGGCCTGGTGTGGCTGTACGAGCGGTCACAGCGTCCCTAGGATGGTGCGGTCGAGCCGGGCGGGATCCCTGTGATCTCCTCCCGGCTCGTCGTCTGCCCGTCCCCTGAAGGAGCACCGTGGCCCCCGCCGCCGACGACGTCCCCCGCGAGGATCCCGCCCAGGACCCTCGCCCCGAGCCGACCACCTCCACCGGCCCGGTTCCCACCTCCACCGGTTCCCTCCCCACGGTCACCGGATCGATCCCCACCATCACCGGCGCGATCCCCGTCCTCGAGGACCCGGCCGATCACGAGCTCGCGCACCTGCCCGACGAGGAGCAGCTGAGCCGCACCCGCGCCAAGGTCACCGTGATGGTGATCGTCGTGCTGACCACGCTGAGCGCGATCGGTCCGCTCGCGACCGACATGTACATCCCCGCCTTCCCGGAGGTCGCGGGGGAGCTGGGCACCACCGCCTCGCGGATGCAGCTGACGATCACCGCGTTCTTCCTCGGCACCGCGAGCGGCCAGATCGTCGCCGGTCCGCTCTCGGACCGCATGGGGCGGCGCGGCCCGCTGCTGATCGGCATCATCCTGTGCCTGCTCGCCTCGATCGGCTGCGCGATGGCGCCCTCGGTCGAGGCGCTGCTGGTACTTCGCGTGCTGCAGGGGATCGGCGGCGGCTTCGGGATGGTGCTGGGCCGCGCGGTGCTGATCGACATGACCGACGGCCCCGAGCTGTTCCGGATCATGAACATCATGCAGGGCGTGGGCGGCGTCGCCCCGATCGTCGCCCCGCTGCTGGGCGGGATCATCCTGGTGTTCGGGCAGTGGCGCGAGATCTTCGTGGTCATCGCGGTGATGTCGCTGATCTCGCTGATCGGCGTGCTCTTCCTGATCCCGGAGTCGCTGCCGGTCTCCCGGCGCCACTCGGGCGGCTTCCGCACCTTCCTGCGCAACTGCCGCACCCTGCTGGGCCGACGGATCTTCGTCGCGTACATGCTGGTCAACGCGTTCTCGGCCTTCGCGCTGATGGCGTACGTCTCCGCCTCGTCCTTCGTGGCGCAGGAGATGCTGGGCTTCTCCTCGAGCGAGTACTCGGTGAGCTTCGCGATCAACTCGATGGGCATGATGGCGATGTCGCTGCTCTCGGCGCGGCTGACCCGCACCATCCATCCGCGCAGGCTGATCCGCGTCGGCCTGATCGTGGTGTCGCTGGCGAGCTTCTCGCTGCTGATCGGGAGCCTGTTCCTGGACACCCCGGCGTGGATCGTGCTGCCGGCGTTCTTCTTCACCGTGGCGCCGCAGGGTCTGATCTTCGGCAACGGCGGCGCGCTCGCCTCGGACCAGGCGAGGGAGTTCGCCGGGACGGGCTCGGCGATGCTGGGGCTCGGCTTCTCCTTCGCGGCGTCGATCGCGGCGCCGCTGGTGGGCGTGGCCGGCACGCACTCGTCGCTGCCGATGGCGATCGCGATGGTGTGCGGCGTGATGATCTCCGGTGCCTTCTTCATCTTGGCGGGACGGGGGAGCGGCGCCGACACCGGAAGGATGCCCGGCGAGGCCTGAGCTCTGCCCGCCGCTGATCCCGCGCATGCTCCCGGCTTCACCCCTTTGCGCATGGCGCACATCACAGCGAGAATGCAGGGGAGCGGTCCCAGGGCTTGAACGCAGGCACTCCAGGGCCTCTGACCCGCACTGACGTACCAACTGACGTACCAACTGACGTACCAGTCGTGCTGACGGAGCTTCGGACGGAGTGAGCATGAACGAGACGTGGCAGCGGATCCGGCGACGGCTCAGCCCGGGCGGAACGCCGTCTCTGCCCGAGCTGTACCCGGGTGAGAAAGGAGTCGACTCCGTCGAGATCGCGCATGACGCAGACTCCGCCGGCCTCGACGTCCCCGGCCCGAAGGATGAGTTCCTGGACAGCGGTCGGATAGTCCTTGCAGCATCGGACGATGTCGAGGGTGACCGCTGAGGTCGGCGATCTTGACCCACCGAGTGCTGTATGCGGATCGTCAACAACGCCCGGTGGCCGTCCAGATGCAGCACTCGGCCTTCCCGCGGTGCAGCAGGGTGCCGAGCTGTCGGGGTGCGACTGCACGACACCACGCCGGTGCGACGCGACGCTCGCAGTCGCGATCGAGTGGCAGATCTCGACCGCCGCTTCACGGCAGAGATACCGACTGAGCAGATATACCGACTGAAATGCGCCACTCGATCTCGTGCACGAGCGCGTCGAGGATCGCGTGCGGAAGTCGCGACGGCGGTGTGAGGTCGTCGCCGTGACGATGGGCAGGCGGCGGGCGCCATGGAGGCTCACCGCCTCCCGGACCGCCCTTGTTACAGTGAGCCGATAATGCACGTTATGTAAAGTGCGACAGGGGTGCCGACGGGCTGTGCCGGTGCGAGCCTCCCCGCCCGGCTGTGCATCGGACGACGACCGCGCACAGGCCCCCTCCCGCCGGCGGCCGGTCACCGCGATCACGTGAACCTCCCCGGGCGTCGCCGACCACGGTCCAGCGAGCGCTCACGCGGACGGCCGCGCGCGCAGACGGCCACCGTCGTCCCCGCGCGTCGACGACGGCCGGTCCGGTGCGCTCACACCGACCGGCCCTCGAGCACCTGCGCCGCCTTCTCGGGACGGATCCTGTCCATCGCGGGATCGTAGAGCGGCTCCTCCGCCACGGTCGCCGCGAAGCGCGTGCCGAGGTACTCGACCTCAACGCCGTCGCCGACCTCCAGGTGGTCAGGCAGCCAGGCGTACGCGATGCCGCGACCGAGCGTGTAGCCGTAGGCGGCGCTGGTGACGTATCCGGCGGCGGTCTGGGACCCGGGCAGGAACACCGGCTCGAGGCCGAGCGCGATCGACGTCGGCTCGTCGAAGGTCAGGCAGGTCAGGCGCGTCGTCGCAGCGGCCGCACGCGCGGCCAGCGCCTCCTTGCCCACGAAATCCGCCGTCTTCGAGGCCTTCACCGCGAAGCCGATGCCCGCCTGCACGGGCTCGTGCTCGCTGGTCATGTCCGTCCCGAAGGAGCGGAAGCCCTTCTCCAGGCGCAGCGACTCGAACGCCTCGCGCCCCGCCGCGACGATGCCGTACTCCTGCCCCGCCGCGAAGATCGCGTCCCAGAGCCGCTCCCCCAGGTCCGCCGTGGTGTACAGCTCCCAGCCGAACTCGCCGACGTACGACAGCCGCATGGCCGTCACCGGGATCCCCGCGAGCGTGACGCTCCGGGTGCGGAAGTAGCCGAGCGCCTCGGCGCCGAGGTCCTCGTCCGTGAGCCGCGCCGCCACCTCGCCGGCGAGCGGCCCCCACAGCCCGATGCAGCACGTCCCGGGCGTGATGTCGCGCACCTCGACCCACTTCGCGGGATCCTCCTGCGACTGGTGCCTGGCCTCGCGGGTGAGGTATGCGAGATCGATGCCGCCGTTGGCGCCCACCTGGTAGTCGTTCTCTCCGAGGATCGCGACGGTGATGTCGCTCGTGATGCCGCCCGCCCGGTCGAGCAGGAGCGTGTAGCTGACCGCGCCGGGCCTGCGCCGCATCGACGACGTGGTCAGACGGTCGAGCAGGTCGGCGGCACCGGGGCCCGTCACCGAGAAGCGCGTCAGCGCCGTCATGTCGTACATCGCGACGGCGGTGCGCGTCTTCCAGGCCTCGCACGCAGCGATCGGCGAATGGAACTGGGCTGACCAGGCGTCGCGCGGCGGGGCCGCCCACTCGGCGGGCATCTCCTCGAGCAGGTGCGTGTTGGCCTCGTACCAGTGCGGCCGCTCCCAGGAGTGCGCTTCGAGGAAGAAGGCTCCCAGTTCGACCTGGCGTCGGTGGAACGGGCTGAGCCGGAGGTCGCGCGGCGAGACCCGCGGCTGGCGGGGATGGAGGACGTCGTAGATCTCGACGAAGTTCTGCTGGCTCGTCTCGGCCACGTAGGCGCGGGTGGTCTCGATCTTCTCGAACCGGTTGACGTCGAGACCCGACAGGTCGGTCTCCGAGGATCCCGTCGTGATCACCTCGGCGAGGGCGCGCGAGATGCCGACCGAGTGAGTCACCCACACTGCCTCGGCCATGAAGAACCCTTCGACCCCGGCGGACTCCCCCACCAGCGATCCGCCGTCCGGCGTGAAGGAGAAGACGCCGTTGAAGGCACGATCGACCGAGGTCTGCCGCAGCTCGGGCAGCAGCCTCTGCGACTCCTCCCACTCGGCCTCGAAGTCCTCCGGCGTGAAGGGGAGGCTCGAGGGCATCGCCTCGTCGGTGATGTCCTCGGCGCGGTACTGCGGCAGGTCGTCGAGGGCGACGGCCATGGGGCGGTGCGCGTACGAGCCGATCCCGATCCGGTCGCCCCACTCGCGGTAGTAGAGGTCGCGGTCCTGATGGCGCAGGATCGGGGCGGAAGCTCCCTTGGGCAACTCGTTCTTCCCCCTGAGGCTCGGTACGGGCGAGGTGATCGCGAACTGGTGGTCGAGCGGCAGCAGCGGCACGTCGACCCCGGCCATCTCGCCGATCCGCGGGCCCCAGAACCCGGCGCAGGAGACGACGACGTCGGCCGGGATGCGCTCCTCCCCCACGAGCACGGCGCGCACGCGGCCGCCCGAGGTGTCGATGCCCGTCACCGCGGTGCGGTCGCGGAACTCGACCCCGGCCCTTCTCGCGCGCTCGATCACGAGCCGCGTTCCCTTCAGCGCGAGCGCGAGGCCGTCCCCGGGTGTCCAGAGACCGCCGAGGACGGGCTCGGGATCGACCATCGGGAAGAGCCGACGGCACTCGTCGGTGTCGACCACCTGCGCCTCGACTCCCCAGGACCTGTTCCAGCCGGCACGACGATGCAGATCCTGCAGCCGCTCGGGGGTGGTCGCGAGCTCGAGCCCGCCGACGGCCAGGAACGATCCGGAGCCGTCCGGTCCCCTCAGGTTCGTGTACTTCTCGATGGTCTGCTGCGCGAACGCGGTCATCGACTTCGAGGGGTTCGTCGAGAAGACGAGGCCGGGAGCATGGGAGGTGGACCCGCCCGGCGTCTCGAGCGGACCCTGCTCGAGCACGAGCGTGTTCGTGGCGCCGCGCTGGGCGAGCTCGTCGGCGAGGTTCGCGCCGACGATGCCGGCGCCGATGATGACGATGCGGGGTGCGGTGCTCATGGAGGCTCTCTCTCGAGGGGGTCAGGCGTCGATGACGAGGTCGGTCACGGCGGTGGAGCAGCAGGGCAGGAACTTCCCGGCGGCGATCTCGCGTGCGCGGATGCCGCCCTGGTGGTGCATGTCGACGTCGCCCTCCAGCTTCACGATCTTGCAGGAGCCGCACATGCCCTCCTGGCAGTTGGCGCCGATGCGCACGCCGGAGGCCCGTGCCGCCTGCAGGATGTTCTGCTCCGGGTCGATGCGCACGTCGAGCCCGCTGCGGACGAAGGACATGGTGAGCGCGCCGGCACCGACCACCCGCCGTTCCCCCTCCTGTGCGTCCGGGGTGCGGGGAACGGGCGCGCTCGCCTCGGCGTCGACCGCCACGGCGGGCTCCACGTGCGCCAGCGCAGGGAGGTCTGCCGCCGTCAGGTCGTAGACGTCCAGGACCGCGCTCTGGTGCTCCGTGCTCTCCTCGGCGGCGACCTGCAGGTCCTCGGCGATCTCCGTGGCGGCCGCGAGCTCGGCCGCGTACTCGCGCCGTGTGGCGGAATCGCCGGTGAAGCTCTCGACGAACACCGAGGTGTCGTCCACGCCGACGGCGGGCAAGCAGACGAGGACCTGCTCGAGGTATCCCTGCGGGCCGCAGGCGTACACCTGGCGACCGTTGGCGTCGGGTGCGACGGCGTCGATCATCTCCGCCGAGATGCGTCCCACGCGGGCGCCCCACCCCTCGGGCCGTTCGCGATCGCCGAGCGAGTAGGCCACCCGGATGCGGAAGTCGGCCTTCTCGAGGAAGTCGAGCTCGTCGACGAAGGCGAAGCGATCCGGGGACGAGCCGTGGTACAGCAGGCAGACGTCGGCCTGTCCCGGCAGGGAGTGGATCGTGCGGATCATCGACATGATCGGGGTGATGCCCGATCCGGCGGCGAGGAACAGGTAGCGCGCCCGGCGGTCGTAGTCGGGCAGGTGGAACGCGCCGACCGGGCCCAGCATGTCGAGGATCATGCCCGGACGCACGTTGGCATGAGCCCAGGACGAGACCAGGCCCGCCGGGTCGCGGCGCACCGTCACGGCGAAGGTCCACGGCGAGGTCGGGGCGCTGGAGAGCGAATAGCTGCGGCTGACCGGCTCGGCCTCCTCCCCGTCCACGGGGAAGTCGATGTTGAGGTACTGGCCCGCACGGAACGCGAGCGGCGCTCCGTCGATCCGTCGGAACACGAAGGTCGTGCAGTCCTGGGACTCGGGGATGGTCTCGACGCACTCGGCCTGGAACTCCTCCGGGTACCAGGGGCCGAGCGCCGTCGCGGCGCGCGCCGGCCCCGCCACCGCCGCGAGCACACGGTTCCACGGCATCTCGAGGCCGCGGGTGCGCAGGGCGAGCGAGACCGCTCCCCTGTCCACCTCGACGTCGAAGCTCACTGCAGCGCCTCCCGCAGGCGGGTGATGTACCAGCTCACGAACGCTTCGACCTGGTACTCGCTCTTCATGTACGGGCCGGGCTCGTAGGCAGGGCTGGCGGCGCCGCGCTGGCACAGCTCGACGAACGCCTTGTCCTGCAGGTTGGTCTGCTTCCACGTGTGGGTCAGGGTCTCGAGGTCGTAGTCGTCGCCCTCGACGGCGTCGTCGGCGACCAGCCAGGTGGTGCGCACCAGCGTGCGCCCCTCGTCGAGGGGGAACGCCGCGAAGGTGATGACGTGATCGCCGAGGAGGTGGAACCAGCTGTTGGGCTGCAGGTGCATGGAGCAGCGGCCCAGCCGGAAGTCGGGCAGGTCCCCCAGCAGCTTCTTCGACAGCCGCCGGCCGTCGGTCGAGAACGACTCCCCCTCGCCGTCGAGCGGCTCTCGCGAGATGCGGATGCCGGCAACGCGGGTGTCGAGCTCCTCGACCACCTCGAACGGCAGGCCGTATCGACGGCATCGCTGCTCGAGGGCGGCGCTCGCCGAGAGGTTGCGGTTCCACACGTCGGCGAGGTGGGACGGCACGGTCTCGTCGGTGAGGCCCCAGGTGGGGAACAGCGAGCACGCCAGCTCGGGGTGGCCGTCGCAGTGGTAGCACTCGCGGTTGTTCTCCATCACGAGCTTCCAGTTGCCCTGCTCCACGATGTCCTGCTGGTACGCGACCTTCGTCGCGCCGAGCTCGTGCGGCTCGATGTACGGACGGAAGATCTCGGCGACCTCGTCGAAGTCCTCCGGCGGCTCCGCCGCGATGCACACGAAGATCAGGCCGCCCACCACCCTGCAGTGCGCGCGCTTGAGCGCGAAGCAGCCGGCGTCGAAGTCGATCTCGCCCGGTGCAGAGGCGTGGATCAGCGCTCCGTCCGGGGCGTACGTCCACGAGTGGTACCCGCACACGAGGTTCCCCGTCGTCCCGGAGTCCTCGGTGAGGATTCGGGCGCCGCGGTGGCGGCACACGTTGTGCAGAGCCCTGACGGAGCCGTCGTCGTGGTGCAGCAGGATGAGCGCATAGGGGCCGAAGTCGACGGTGATGTAGTCGCCGGGCTCGGGCAGCTCGGCGATGCTCCCCGCGAACAGCCAGTGCCGTCCGAAGACGGCGCGCATGTCGAGGTCGAACAGCTGCCTGTCGGTGTAGAACGGGGCCGTCAGCGAGAAGCCGGGCCGACGGGAGTCGACGAGCGCCTGGAGCTCGGAGAGCTTCTCGGGCGCGATGGCGGCCGTCGCGAAGGGTGCTGCGCGTCGTGCGTCGATCGTGGACATGGTCTCCCTCATCGCCGGAGGATGACAGCGGATACGCAGAAGGCTAGCGCCGCGAATCATGCACGATAAGCGCGAATCATCGACGAGTGCAGTGCAGAATCTCCGCATGATCGATCCTCGCCTCGTCACCCTGCGCACCTTCGCCCGCTGCGGGACCGTCGCGGCCACCGCGAACCTGATGGGCTACTCCCCCTCGGCGGTGTCGGCCCAGCTGAGAGAGCTGCAGCAGTCCCTGGGCCTGACGCTGCTCACGCGCGACGGCCGAGGGCTGCGCCTGACCGCCGCGGGGAAGGAGTTGGTGCGCCGCAGCGACGCACTGTTCGCGCAGTGGGAGCAGATCCGAGCCGCGAGCGCGAGCGCGGACGGTCAGGTCCCGGGGCAGTTCGGCATCGGCGGCTTCTCCACCGCCGCCTCGCACCTCATCGCCCCTCTCCTGCCCCGCCTGCGCGACCTGCACCCCTCCGTCGAGGTCCAGGTGATGGAGGCGAGCCCGGCACGCTGCTTCGACCTGCTGGTGGCCGAGCGCATCGACGTGGCGGTGGTCGTCTCGATGCAGGGCGAGGTGCTGCTCGAGGCCGATCCCCGGTTCGAGAAGATCACCCTGCTCGATGACCCGCTGGACGTCATGGTGCCGGCGGACCACCCGCTCGGGGCGCAGGAGCGCGTGTCGCTGGAACAGCTCGTCGCCGATCCGTGGGTGACCGACCAGCCCGGCTCCGCCTATCGCGCGCTGTTCACGACCGCTTTCACGGCGGCAGGTCTCACGCCGCGGATCGCCCACGAGGCCACGGAGTGGGGGACGGCCATCGCCCTCGTCGGCGCCGGAGCGGGAGTCGGCCTGCTCCCCCGCCTGGTGAGCCTCTCGGACTCCCCCGACGTCCGTCGTGTGCGCCTGGCGGGCCCGGGCCGTCTGAGCCGGCGCATCATCGCGGCGATGCGTGCCGGCAGCGCTGAGGCCCAGCTCCCCCACGACTCGATCCGGCTGCTGCGCGAGATCGCCCAGGACGTCCTCGACACCCACCTCGCCGGGGAGGGCGACTAGAGCGGCGGGCGCTGCCGTGCGGCGGGGTCACGGGGAGCCCGGAGCACTGCTCCCCCGCTCCGTGGGCCGGAAGCGATCGCCTCATGCCCTCAGCAGGCCGCGACGACCCCGCGTCCGCCGTCCCAGGCGGCGACGAGCCGCACCGCGCCGTCGAGCCCGTCGACCGTGCGAGCGACGGTGAACGTCTCGTCCCCGTCGAGCAGCTCCTCGAGGGTGGGCGCCGTCTCGCCCTCATCGACCTCGAGCGTCAGCTCCACCGCCTGCGGACGGGTCCCCTCGGGGGTGCCGTCGGGTGCGAAGATCTGGAGCTCCGCCTGCTGCTGGACGCCGGCGAGCGCCCGGGCGAAACACTCGATCGCCAGCTCGTCCTCGAGGCCGTCGTAGACATAGCGGGTGCCCAGCACGGAGTGCTCCATCGTGGTGACGAGCTGCGCCGCGGGGTCCTCGAGCGGAGCGCCGCGGTAGCTCAGCGGCAGGTGGTAGACGCTCTCCCCCACACGCACGAGATGGCACTCCACGCCCACCTCGCCGGTCGGGTCGTCGAAGCGGTACGCGCCGAGCAGCTCGAGCTCCCCGTCCTCGCCCCAGGGGCGGGAGGTGAGCAGCTCTCGCAGCACCTCGGGCTTCGTCGGGCTGAGCTCTGCCTGGTAGATGATCGCCATGTCCCCAACGTAGTCCCCCGACATGCCGCGACACGCATGAGAGCGTCCACATCCGGGCTTCACCGAGATCTCATCGGGAATTCACGGGGTGTCCGATATGACCGACCCCGCCGCCGAGCGCACCGCAGACGCACGCGCCACCGACGCAGTCACTGCCGGCGAGGCCGACACTCCCGACGAGGCCGACTTCCGCCCGCTCTCGCTCCCCCGCATCGCCGCCCGTCTGATCGCGCTGGCCGGGCCGGCCTTCCGCCGCTCCTGGTGGCTGCTGACGGTGGTGGCGCTGCTCGCCTCGGTCGACGAGCACCTCGAGATCCACGAGCGCTTCGACGTGCCGGGCGACCGACTCGCCGCGCTGCTGCCCTTGGACGTCGGGTTCACCCGAGTCCTCGTCGGCGGGCCGATCGCGCTGGTCATCGGGCTGCTCGTGCTGCACCTGGTGCTCCCGCTCCCCCGCCGGGCGCTGATCAAGCTCTTCCAGCACGATGCGGCCAGCGGTCAACACCGGCTGGATCCGGCGGTGCAGCGGAGGGCTCCGCGCCGGCCAGGCGCGCCATGAGTGCCGCGCCGATGCAGGCGGGCAGCACCACGTGGGCCGTCCGGGTCGCCGGCGGTCAGAGAAGCGGAATCAGGTCGCGCAGCGAGTGGATGCGGCGCGCCCCCGGCGCCTCGAGCGGGATCCCGGGGGTCTCCAGCAGCACGCCCTCGACCCCGGCGGCCCGCGCGGCCTCGACGTCGGCCGGCCGGTCCCCCACCGCGACGCACTCCCCCGCCGTCAGCCCGTGCCGGGCCAGCAGGTCGAGCACCATGTCGGGGGCGGGCTTGCGGGGGTGGCCGTCGGGTGCGCACACCATGTCGTCGACCTCGAGGCCGTGCGCGGCGAGCAGGGCGGCGGCGCTCTCGCGATCGCGATGAGTGGCCACGAGGTTCAGCCCGCCCCGCTCGCGCACGGCCGCCAGCACCTCCCGGGCGCCGCCCTTCAGCGTCGGCGGCCTGCGCGCCCACTGCTCCTTCGTCGCCTCGTAGGCGGCGCGCAAGCGCGCCCCGGGCACCCCATGGCGGGCGGCGAGCTCGGTGATCGCCTCGGAGCTGGAGCGCCGGGTCAGCACCGCGACCTCGCGCAGCAGCTCCCGGTCCGGATCCGCGCGCAGCGCCCCGGCGAGCGCCCGATCGACGTCCGGATAGGTGTCCACGAGCGTGCCGCCGAGGTCCCAGATGAGCGCGCGCATGGCCCCAGTGTGTCAGCCCGGCAGGCCGGGCCGGGGCGGTGGTTCACTGGTGCGGTGCCTCTGCTCGCCGAGCTCACCCAGCTCTCCGCCCTGACCCTCGTCCTGCTCATCGGGGCCGCCTTCGTGGCCGGCTGGGTGGATGCGGTCGTCGGCGGCGGCGGGCTGATCCAGCTGCCCGCGCTGCTGACCGCCATGCCGTCCGACGCCTCCAGCGGCGCCGTGCTCGGCACGAACAAGATCGCCTCCGCGGCGGGGACGGCGGTGTCCTCCTGGACCTACGTCCGACGGATCACCCCGGTCGCCGCGACCGCGGGGCCGCTGGTGGTGTGCGCGCTGGGCGGGAGCGCGGCCGGGGCGGCGCTGGCGAGCCTGATCCCCAAGCCGTGGCTGACCCCGATCGTGCTGGTCGCCCTGCTCGCCGTCGGCGCGTACACCCTGCTGAAGCCGTCGATGGGTCTCGAGCACGCCCCGCGCCACCAGGGCCGCTCCCATCTGCTGCGCGCGGGCGGGATCGGGGCGGGCGTCGGCGTGTACGACGGGATCCTCGGCCCCGGCACCGGCAGCTTCTTCATCATCCTGATGGTCTCCCTGCTGGGCTACGGCTTCCTCGAGGCGAGCGTCCACGCGAAGCTCGCGAACCTCACCACCAATGTCGGGGCGCTGCTGGTCTTCGGGCTGCAGGGCCAGGTGTGGTGGCTGCTGGGCGGCGTGCTGGCGCTGGCGAACCTCAGCGGCGGCTTCCTCGGCGCGCGGCTCGCGCTGCGCCTGGGATCGCGCTTCGTGCGGATCGTGTTCCTGGTGGTGACCGGGGCGCTCGCGGCGCGGCTCGCCGTGGACACGGCCCTGATGCTGCTATGAGGTGCGCCAACTCCGGCCCGCCTGCGCCGAGGGCGGAATAGTTCTGACGGAGGGGCCGTTGACCAAGAGGTCACCCACCCGCGGCCCGCCGAGGCCGTCCTGTCGCCCTGGAGGTCATGATGGATCCGACGACCCTGTTCAGCTACGAGCGCCATGTCGACTCGCGTGCCCTCCACGGCAGCACGCTGCTGGTCACCCTCGGCGCCTTCACCGATGCGGGCGATGCGCAGCGGCTCCTGGACGACCACCTGCTCAACACGCTCTCCAGCCGTGTCGTGGGACGGCTGGACATGGACCAGGTCCACGACTACGCCGGGCGGCGCCCCGAGGTCACGCTGCAGCTGGACCACTTCGACGACTACGAGAAGCCCGAGATCCTGCTGCACGAGGTGACCGACGAGGAGGGGCAGACCTTCTTCCTGCTCACCGGGCCGGAGCCGTCCTTCCAGTGGGAGCGCGTCGCGAGCGCGCTGCGGATCGTGGTCGAGCAGCTCGGCATCGAGCGGACCCTGCTGCTGCAGGGCTTCCCCGCCCCGGTCCCCCACACCCGCGAGCTGCCGGTGACCCGCTTCGCCGGCGACCCGGAGTCGATCGCGGTGCGCCGCACCATGCCCGGCACCTTCCGCCTCCGCGCCCCGTTCACGGCGCTGCTGACGATGCGGCTGGCCGAGGGCGGGCACGACGTGGTGGGCCTGACCGTGCATGTGCCCCAGTACCTCCACGAGATGTCCTTCCCCGATGCCGCGATCGCGCTGCTGACCGCGGTCGGCGAGGAGAGGGGCCCCCTGATCGGTGCGGCGGCGCTCGAGGCGCAGGCGCTCCCCGTGCGGGAGGCGATCGCCGCGCAGATCGAGGCTCAGCCGGCGCTGCAGGAGATGGTCGACGGGTTCGAGCAGCGCTACGACAGGATGATCACCTCCGGGGCAGGCTCCGTCGTGCCCAGCGCCGAGGACATCGCCGCCGAGGTCGAGGAGTACCTGGCGAGCTTCGAGGCCGAGGACGGGCAGGCGCCCGAGGACTCCGACGGGCAGTCGACGCAGGACACGGTCGGGCCGACGGACGGCGAGGGCTCGACCGGCTCCGAGGGGAGCGCGGGTTCCGAGGGGCAGACGGGGATCGACGGATCGACGGATCCCGAGGAACCCTCCGGGCCGGAGACGCCGCAGGCCTGAGCGGCGCAGCGGCAGGCCCTGTGCTCAGCGCAGCGCTCGCCGCTCCCCCGGCCGCTCCCGCGGCAGCTCCGGGTCGACCACCGCGGTGACCTGGATGCCGGTGAGCGCGACGTCGCCGGCGAGGGTGGTCATGAAGGCCGTGTCCGCGGCGTCCTGACCCGTGGCGATGCGCACCATGGAGGCACGCGGCGCGAGATGCGTCGCGTCGACCACCAGCCACTCCCCCTCGACCAGCGCCTCGACCACGAGGTGGAAGTCCATCGGGCTCAGCCCCGGCGCGTACACCGAGGCGCAGCGCGCCGGGATGCCCGCCGCGCGCAGCAGCGTCGCGGTGAGATGGGCGAAGTCCCGGCACACCCCGCGCCGGGCCACGAAGGTGCTGCGGGCCGAGTCGGTGATCGTGCTCGACCCGGGCACGTAGTCCAGCTGGCCGTGCACCCAGTCCACCACCGCGTCGAGGGCCTCGATCCCCTCGCGCTCCCCCACGATCTCCTGGGCGCTGCGGGTGAACTCGTCGACCTCGCAGTAGCGGGAGGGGCGCAGGTGCAGCACGGAGTCCGCCTCGAGCACCCGCGGCACCGGCGCCTCGCCGATGCCGCGCGCGTCGTAGACGATCTCCACCTCCCCGCCCGGCAGGCCGTGCAGGAGGTGGAGCCGGCTGCCGAAGCGGTCCCGGGTCTCCGTCACCGGATGCTCGGCCCCGCCGGCCCGCACGCTCAGCATCTCCTCCGCCACCGGGGCGTCGGAGACCGCGACCAGCAGCGCCACGTCGGTCCCCTCCTGGACCTCGGCCCTCATCCATGCGCGCACGTGTCGTTCCATGCCCCCAGTCTCCGGCATGCGGGGGCGTCCGGCGGACGGTCGGCTCCTTTGCCGGGACGTGATCGGCGACATAGGGTGATGACCCAGGCGTCATCGGCGCCGGAGCGCCGGCGTTCGCGCCGACGCGGCCCCGGCCGCTCCCGTTCTCCGCGGGGCCCCGAGCTCGCCCCGCTCTCGCGGGCATCCGCCTGACCGGCCACGACCCGTCGTCCCGAAGAAGGAGCCCCCGTGCCCCAGACCCCCCGCCGTCCGCTCGGCGTCGCCCTGATCGGCTACGCCTTCATGGGCCGCGCCCACTCCCAGGCCTGGCGCACCGTCGGCGCCGCCTTCGACGTGCCGCCGATCGCGCGGCGCGTGATCGTGGGACGGGACGAGCAGGCCGTCGCGGAGGCGGCGCGCCGGTTGGACTGGGAGGAGCACGCCACCGACTGGCGCGAGGCGATCACGAGGGACGACGTCGACATCGTCGACATCTGCACCCCCGGCTTCCTCCACGCCGAGATCGCGATCACAGCGCTCGAGGCCGGCAAGCACGTGCTGTGCGAGAAGCCGCTCGCGAACGACCCGGCCGAGGCGGAGCGCATGGTCGAGGCCGCCCGCGCCGCGCGCGAGCGCGGCCAGGTCGCCGCCCTCGGCCACACCTACCGGCGCGTGCCCGCCCTCGCCCACGCCCGTGATCTCGTCGCCGCCGGCCGGCTCGGCGAGATCCGCCAGATCCGCGCCTCCTACCTGCAGGACTGGCTCGTGGACGCCGAGGCCGGGATGACCTGGCGGCTGCGGAAGGAGACTGCGGGCTCCGGCGCGCTCGGCGACATCGGCTCCCATGCGATCGACCAGATCCAGTACGTCACCGGGCAGCAGGTCACCGCGGTGCGCGGCCGGCTCGCGACGATGGTCCCCGAACGTCCGGGCCCCGACGGCCCCGAACCCGTCACGGTCGACGACGCCGCCTGGGCCACCCTCGAGCTCGACGGCGGCGCGATCGCGTCCGTCGAGGCCAGCCGCATGGCCACCGGTGCGAAGAACGAGCTCGCCCTGGAGGTGTACGGCACGAAGGGCGCCCTGCGCTTCGACCTCGAGCGCCTGGACGAGCTGTGGTTCCTCGACGCCACCGCACCGGTCGCCGAGCAGGGCTTCGCCCGGGTGCTCGTCACCGAGCCCGAGCACCCCTATCTCGAGGGCTGGTGGCCGCAGGGCCACATCCTGGGCTGGGAGAACGCCTTCACGAACCAGGCCCGCGACCTGCTGCTGGCCGTCCGGGACCGCGACCCCGCCGCCTACTCCCCCGACTTCGAGGACGGGCTCGCCCTCCAGCGGATCCTCGAGGCCGTCATCGCCTCCCACCGGGCCGACGGCGCGACCGTCCGCCTCTGACCCCACGCACGCCACCCTCACCGACGAGAAGGAGCCACGCCGCCATGGCGCACCCCCACACACTGTTCACCGGCCAGTGGGCCGATCTCACCCTCGAGGAGGTCGCGGAGCTCGCGGCCGGCTGGGGCTATGACGGACTCGAGATCGCCGTCTCCGGCGAGCACCTCGACGCGAGCCGCTGGGACGACGAGGCCTACATCGCCGAGCGGCTCGGGATCCTGGAGAAGCACGGGCTGAAGGTCTGGACGATCTCCAACCACCTCAAGGGCCAGGCGATCTGCGACGACCCGATCGACTTCCGCCACCAGGCGATCGTCGGCCCCACCGTATGGGGCGACGGCGATCCGGAGGGCGTGCGGCAGCGCGCCGCCGAGGACATGAGGAACACCGCCCGCCTCGCGCAGAAGCTCGGCGTGGACACGGTCGTCGGCTTCACCGGCTCGAAGATCTGGAAGTACGTGGCGATGTTCCCGCCCGTCGGCCAGGACGTCATCGACGAGGGCTACCATGACTTCGCCGACCGCTGGAACCCGATCCTCGACGTCTTCGAGGAGTGCGGGGTCCGCTTCGCGCACGAGGTCCACCCCTCCGAGATCGCCTACGACTACTGGACCACGAAGCGCACCCTCGAGGCGATCGGGCACCGAGAGTCCTTCGGCCTGAACTGGGACCCCTCCCACTTCATGTGGCAGGAGATCGACCCGGTCTCCTTCCTCACCGACTTCGCCGACCGGATCTACCACGTGGACTGCAAGGACATCCGGGTGCGCACCACCGGGCGCAACACCCGCCTCGGCTCGCACCTGCCGTGGGGCGATCCGCGGCGCGGCTGGGACTTCGTCTCCTTCGGCCGCGGGGACGTGCCGTGGGACGCGGCGTTCCGGGCGCTGCGCTCGATCGGCTACCAGGGCCCGATCTCCATCGAGTGGGAGGACGCCGGGATGGACCGCCTGCACGGTGCGAAGGAGGCGCTCGAGATGCTGCGCAGCCTGGACTACCCGGTCTCGGAGCAGTCCTTCGACGCGGCCTTCAGCAACCAGGCATGAGCCGCGTGCGCAGAGCCGGGGAACGCGCCGGCGAAGACCGCGAGAGCGATGAGCGCGAGGCCCTCGCGGCGAGCTTCGCCGCGCTCGGCCCCGCGGCGCCGACGATCCTGCCCGGCTGGGACGCGGAGGACCTCCTGGAGCACCTCGTGCTGCGGGAGTCCGCCCCGCACCTGATCGTCGGGCCGCGCCTGCCCGGGCCGCTCGGCCGACGAGCCCGCCAGGCGCGGGAGAGCCGGCGCGATCGCCCGTGGACGGAACGGGTCGAGGACTTCCGGAGCGGCCCCGGCCCGCTCTCCTTCGCCGGACGGATGGACCGGCTGAGCGGCCAGGCCGAGCTGCTCATCCACCACGAGGACCTGCGCCGGGGCCGGCCCGGCTGGGAACCGCGCCGACCGGACGCGGAGCGGGACCGGGCGGCGTGGCGGGCCGTGGGCCTGATGGCGCCGCTGGCGATGCGGATCCCGGCCGAGGTCACGCTCGTCTCCCCGCTGGGCGGGCGGCGGCTGCGCTCCCGCGGCGCCGAGGGGAGCCTGCGCGTGCACGGCGAGCCGCTCGAGCTGCTGCTGTGGGTGACGGGCCGCGACGAGGTCGCGCGAGTGCGGATCCACGGGGACTTCGGCGGCAGGCGGGCGCTCGCCGCGGGGCGCCGCGGGCTCTGAGCGCTCCCGGCGCCGTCGGCCTGCTCAGCGCTCGAGCAGGAACAGCCGCGGGTGGTGGCCCTTCTGGAAGAAGCGGTGCTCGCCGACGCGCCGCCAGCCCGCGGCGCGCTGCTCGAGGACGCGCTGCATGCGGGTGATCTCGTGGGTCAGCACCCCGAGCCGGGCGCTGGGCGCGGCGAGCTCCGCGGCGCGCTCGAGCAGCGCCGCGAGGAGGTCCTCGTTGCTCTCGTGCTCGCCGTGGAGGGTGCCCCAGGGCGGGTTGGTGACCAGACGCGTGAAGCCTCCCTCGAGCTCCGCGGTCAGCACATCGCCCTGGACCCAGTCGATGCGGCCTCTGCGCCGGGCCGCGCGCTGGTGCCGGCGTGCCGCGTCCAGCGCCGCCGGATCGAGGTCCACGCCCATGGCGCGGGCCGGGGCCGCCCGGTGCAGCTGCTCGACGAGGAAGGTGCCCGAGCCGCAGGTCATGTCCAGCAGCGAGTCCACGGCGCCGACGTCCAGGAGGTCGAGCACGGTCGCGGCGATGGTGGCGTTGACCGCGCCGGGGTAGTCGACCTCGCGCCATGCCCGGGTCGCCAGAGGGCGCGGCGTGGTGCGCAGCAGCACCTGCCAGGTCCCGGGAGAGGCGCCGCGGCGCACCCGGGCGACGAGGTCCCCGTCGGCGTCGTCGAGCGGGAGGTCGGCGAGCTCGGCGAGGGCGGCGGCCAGACGTCGCATCTCCGGCGTCCCGGCACCCGCCGCCTCCAGGCGCAGCCCGTGGAACACCTGGCGGGGCCGCTGCCGGCGCAGGTCCTCGAGAAGCTCGGCGAGCCGCTGCTGCACGGAGGTCTCCAGCAGCTCCCGGGGGCGGCGCGCGGGGACTGTGAGCGAGGTCGAGGCGGCCACGACGCGGCGCAGGGAGCGGACGGCATCGAGATCGTCGGTGCGCAGCGTCAGCTCTGTCGCGGACACGGTGCGCACGGCACCGAGCTCGCGGGCCTCGGCGAGGGCGCTGGCGGCGCATCCCTCGAGCACCTCGAGCACGAGGTCGTGGGTCAGCTGCGTCATCGGGGTCCCTCCGGGGGCGGGGTGCGGGTGGCCACGGCAGGTTACCGCTCGTCGCGGCACCGAGGAGCCCACCCGGGTCGGTAGACTGCGGGGGTGTTCATCGTGAGTGTGTGTTCCCTGAAGGGCGGCGTCGGCAAGACGTCCGTGACCCTGGGCCTGGCCTCTGCCGCCCTGCACCAGGGGGTGAACGCGCTCGTCATCGATCTCGACCCCCAGGGCGACTCGACGCTGGGCCTGCTCGGGGAGCCGGCCTCCACGCTCGACATCGCCGAGGTGCTCTCCTCCCCGCGCACGGAGACGATCGATCGTGCGATCATCCCCACGCCGTGGTCGAAGGACGCCGCCTCCCATCTCGACATCATCCCGGGCACCAGCCGCTCCGCGGTGATGGACTCCCCCGCGCTGAACCAGAAGGACGTGGGTCGGCTGCACCAGGCGCTGGACAAGCGCACGCACCAGTACGACCTGGTCATCATCGACTGCCCGCCCTCCCTCAACGGACTCACGCAGATGGCGCTGGCCGCCTCGGACCGCTCGCTCGTGGTGGCCGAGCCGGGCTTTTTCGCGGTCACCGCCGCGGACCGCGCGCTCAAGCTCGCCGCCGAGATGCACGAGGAGGGCATCGCCCCGCGGCTGCAGCCCCTGGGCCTCGTCGTGAACCGCTACCGTCCGCGCTCGGTCGAGCACCAGTACCGCCTGGCCGAGCTGCGCGACCTCTTCGGCGACTCGGTCCTGGACCCGGTCATCGAGGAGCGTGTGGGCCTGCAGCAGGCGCAGGGAGGCGCGGTCCCGCTGCACCGCTACGAGGGCGCCTCCGGCGCGCGCCTCACCGAGGACTTCGACGCGCTGCTGCGCACCGTGATGGACTCGCGCCAGAACTCCTGAGCGCTCCTCCCCCGCGCGGTCCCCGGGGTCTGCGCCGGACCAGTCGGCTGCGGAGCTCGTCGCCCTCGCCGGGCTCCTCGGGCCTGCCCGTGACCTCGGCGCCGCGCAGCACCAGCACGATCACCGCGCGAGGGACACGATCACCGCACGAGAGAACGGCGGGACCCCTTCCCCGAGGGTCCCGCCGTTCTCGCCGGTGGTGGTGCGGGCGGCGCTCAGCCGGCCTGGCGGGAGCGGCGACGCGCCGCGAGCTCGTCCTGGAGGGCGAGCGCCGCGTCGTCGGCCGGGTCGACGCCGGGCAGCACGGCGAGGTCGTTCTCGACCTCGCGCCACACACGGCCGACGGCGATGCCGAACACGCCCTGGCCGCCCTGGACCAGGTCGAAGACGTCCTCGGCGGAGGTGCACTCGTAGACGGAGGCGCCGTCGCTCATCAGGGTGATGCCGGCGAGATCGTCGATGCCGCGCTCACGAAGAGCCGCAACCGCGATGCGGATCTGCTGGAGGGACACGCCCGTGTCGAGCAGGCGCTTGACCACCTTGAGCACGAGGATGTCGCGGAAGCCGTAGAGGCGCTGGCTGCCGGAGCCGTGGGCCGCGCGCACGCCGGGCTCGACCAGGCCGGTGCGGGCCCAGTAGTCCAGCTGGCGATAGGTGATGCCGGCGGCCTTGCACGCGGCGGGGCCGCGATAGCCGAGCTCGCCGGGGGTGTCCACCACGTCGTCGAAGAGCACGCCCTGGGCGGGCTCTGCGGGGACGGTGGACTGCTCAGTGCGATCATCGCCTCGGGTGGCGTTCACGTCTACCTCCGGGTTCCGGCTCTCAGAGGGGGAAGTATGAGAGCGCCCGCCCAGAGTAGCGCGAAGTGCTCCCTCTCCGGTACCAACGCGCCGCGCGAAGGTCACGGAGAGGTGACGAGTGAGGTGCCAGGAGCCCGGTGCGCTCAGACCTCCCGCAGCTTGGTGCGCAGCATCGCGCCGTGGAGGGTGATCATCGACTCGCCGAGGTCGCGGGCGAAGTCCTCCGCCTCGCCGCGCGCCGCGGCGTCCCCCGCCCGGGAGCGGGGCCGGGCCACGGAGCGGATCATGTGCGCCTCCCGCTCGGCGGCGGTGCGCAGCATCACCAGGTGGCGCGGGTGCAGGCCCTCGTCGGCGAGGTCGCGGGCGGCGGCGACGATCTCGAGCTCGGCGGTGCCGTAGAAGAGCACATCGTCCGTCAGGAAGCCGTACTGCTCCAGCTCGGCGAGGAAGTCCTCCTCCACCCCCGCCTCACGGACGAGGCCGCGCCGGTCCAGCCGCACCGGCTGGAGGGTGGAGCTGGGGCCGGGCCGGGAGGCGATCGAGGTGACCTCGGAGTCGACGCCGTGCTCGAGCAGATGCTCCTTGATGACCTTCAGCGGCCAGAACCGGTCCCGCTGCGCGCGCAGCACGAAGCGCAGTCGGTCCACGTCCTCGCGGCTGTACTTGCGATAGCCGGCAGGAGTGCGTGCGGGCGCGATGAGGCCCTCGGACTCCAGGTAGTGGAGCTTGGAGTGGGCGAGGTCGGGGAACTCGTCCCGCAGCATCTCGAGCACCTGGCCGATGCTCATGCGTGCGGCGGCGGTGGCGCCCGGCCTGCGCGAGGCGGCGGCCGGCATCTGGTCAGACCGTCCCGGGGAACGGGTGGTAGGTCAGTCGGTACTTGCCGATCTGCACGTCCTGGCCGGCGTGCAGGCGCGCCTCGTCGACGCGATCCTTGCCCACGTAGGTGCCGTTGAGCGAGCCGAGGTCGCGCACCAGGAAGCCGTCGCCGTCACGCACGAAGGCAGCATGCTTGCGGGAGACCGTGACGTCGTCGAGGAAGATCTCGCTCTTGGGGTGGCGCCCCGCGACCGTGGTCTCCGAGTCCAGCAGGAAGCGGGCGCCGAGGTTCGGGCCCCTCCGCACGATCAGCAGCGCACTGCGCGGGGGCAGGTTCTCGATCGCCCGACGATCCTGCGAGGACAGGCCGGGCCCGGCGTCCTCGAGGGGGTCGCTGGGTGAGATCGCGCTCAGCTTCGACGTGTGGTCGAGATTGCCGTCGTTCCACTCGGTGTTCCCTGACACCTCACACCCCTTCCTGGCCTGCTGCGACCCTGCGTCGTGGAGGTGCAGGCCGCCGCTCATCCATTCTCGCACGTCCATGGCGCCCACCGGGGGTTCCTTCCCTCCAGCACGTCAGGATTTGACGATCACTTGACCACCCGGGAGTGCTCGGGAGCGCTGAGGTCCACGGTCGCCTCGACCCGGACCTCGTCCTCGGCGGCCGCGGAGAGCGTCCCGCCGTCGCCCGAGACCGAGTCGGCCGCACCGCCGGGAATCCGCAGCGCGGGCTCCATCACGGCGGGATCGCCGATCGCCTTCAGCGTGTAGGGCGCGCGGATCGGCAGGCCGTCCACGAGCAGCCCTCCGTCGGGCGCGGTGGTGATCGAGGTCGAGGCGACCACGCGCACGTCGCCGATCTGCACCACCTCGGCGCCGGCGTTGCGCAGCTCCTGCAGCACGCCCAGCAGGGTCGAGGCGCGCACGCCCTGCTCCGGATCCGCGATCGAGACGACGATCCCGCGCCCCTGGGCGGGGGCGGTGCCGGCCAGGATCTCGAGGTCGGCGAGCCGCTGCTCGGCCGCGTCCTGCGCGGCGACGTCGCCCTCGCGTCCCGAGCGGAGCGTCTCCAGGGTGCGCTCGAGCTCGGCATTCTCGAGCTCGAGGTCCGAGGCGTGGCGCCCGGACTCGTCCAGCAGGCGCACCAGCTCCTGCTGAGTGGCCCCCTCGAGGGACTCGTCGTTGCGGCCCATCTGCGCGGCGATCGACACGCCGAGCAAAAGGCACAGCAGTCCCACGATCACCTGGGCGACGGTCGCCTGCGGCCGGAGGGTGTCCTTCAGCCGTTGCCAGACGATCCGCTGCTGGTCGCGGCTGGTCGGGGTGCGGGTGCCGTCGCTCATGACCGGAACAGGAGCCGCCGGATCGCGGCCGCGTTGGAGAAGATCCGGATGCCGAGCACGACGATCACGGCGGTGGAGAGCTGGGAGCCGACCCCGAGCTGGTCCCCGAGGAACACCAGGAACGCGGCGATCAGCACGTTGAACAGGAACGAGGTGATGAACACGTGGGCGTCGAAGGCGCCGTCGAGGCTCGCACGCAGACCACCCGCGAGGGTGTCCAGCGCCGCCACCACGGCGATCGGGAGATAGGGCTGCAGGCCGGCGGGGACGTCGGGCTGGACGACGACGCCCAGCACGATGCCCACCACCAGGCCGAGGATGGCGATCACGGGGTGTCCTCCTGGTCCGCGCCGCCCTCGGCGGCGCTGTCGGGGGTCGGGTCGCGGACGTCCGCGGGCGCGGACCCGGCGGGGTCCTCGAGCAGGGACGCCTCGCGCAGGGTGCCCTGGGCGCGGGCGGGCGTGGAGAGCTCCTCCCCCGCCGTCCAGGTCAGGCCGATGCCGTAGCGGGTCGAGATCTCCGAGAGGTACTCGCCCGCCTCCGCCTCCTCGACCCCGGCGCGCAGCTGCTCGGGATCGCCGAGCGCGGTGATCTCGTAGGGCGGGGAGAGCGGGCGGAAGTCGACGAGCACCGCGGAGCCGGCGGTGCGGATCGCGGTGGTCTCGGTGACGCGCTGGCCGTTGACGGAGATCGCCTCGGCACCGGCGGCCCAGAGGCCGTTCACGGCGATCTGCAGGTCGCCGTCGGTCACCCGGTTCACGGTGCCCGGACCCGCGCCGGGGCGGGAGGGCAGCGGGGCGGAGTCGTCGAGGGTCAGCTGCACGCCCGGGCCGGTCAGCGACACGCCGTAGCCCGCGCGCTCGTACTCGCCGATCCGCTCCGCGGAGCTGCCGTCGGCGGTGTCGAGGACCTCCTCCTGCGCCTCGAGGATCTCCTGCTCGAGGAGCGTGCGACGATCCTCGAGCAGGTCGGTCTCGGCGCGCACCTCGCGCACCTCCTCCTCGAGCAGCGCGCGAGGGCTGTCGGCACCGGCGGCCTCCTGCCGCAGGTCGACCACGGAGACGGCGACCGCGAAGCCGAGCAGCACGGCCAGCAGCAGGGTGACGGCGCGCATCCGACGGTTGTCGGGCGGCGTGGCCGACTCCAGCGGGTGCTCGTCCTCCCGCAGCGGGTCGACCGAGTAGGGGTCCGCGGTGAGGGCGCGCAGGAGGGAGGTCGGCGAGTACGGGGTCTCTCCGTGGGGAGTCGCGCGCTCCTCCCCCCGTCGCATCCGTCGCTCAGCCATGCCTGGAGTGTAGGAGCTGGGCGAGGCCGGCGCGCCCGACGACCACCGCCCGGCGCGTCTATCCCATGGGCGCAGCGGATCCGCGCTTCGCCACGGGTGCCGCAGGTCACGCCCCTCTCGATTCGCTCCAGCGCCCGGAGCGGGGTACTGTATTCCTCGGTCCTCCGGTGACGGAGGGTCTCGGGCTGTGGCGCAGCTTGGTAGCGCACTTGACTGGGGGTCAAGGGGTCGCAGGTTCAAATCCTGTCAGCCCGACCGAGAGAAGGCCGCCGACCAGTGGGGACACCGGTCGGCGGCCTTCGTCATGCCCGGCCCTCGCCCGGCCCCGCGGCGCCGGGGGTCACGGGGCCGCCGCGACATCGGGCACCGCCAGCGGTTCGACCTCCCGTCCCGAGGGCGCGAGGGCGAGGATCAGCAGCGAGAGGCCGATCCCGGCGATCCCGAGCCAGCCGAGCAGCGGCAGCCTCTCCCCGACGACGAGCACGGCCAGCACGGCCGCGACCGCCGGCTCGGCGAGGGTGAGGGTCGTCGCGGTGCTCGCGGAGATCCGGGTCAGGCCGAGTCCGAACAGCACGTAGCCGAGGAACATCGGCACGAGCGCCATGTAGGCGCCGACGGCGAAGGCCTGCGGGGAGGCGAGCAGCGGGGCGCCGGTGAGCGCGAGCACGGGCAGGAGCGCCAGTCCGCCGAGCCCGAACACGGAGCCCATCGCCGCGGCGCGACCGACACCTCGGCCCATCAGGCGGTGCGCGCTCCAGGAGTAGAGCGCGTAGGTCACTCCGGCGACCAGGCCGAGTCCCACGCCCGCCGTCGTGCCGGCCGTGTCGGCGGCGGCGTCGTGCATCGTCGCGGCGCACAGCACTACGCTGCCCGCGATGCCCAGGGCCGCCGCCATCATCCACCAGGCGCCGAGCCGGCGTCCCTCGAGGATCCGCTCCAGGAGGCCCGAGGCGAGCGGCGCCGACCCGAGGGAGACGACCGTGCCGACGGCGACGCCGGCCAGGTGCATCGAGCTGTAGAACGCCAGCGGATAGATCAGCACGCCCAGCACTCCGGCGACCACAGTGCCCCGGTGGGCGGCCAGGGCGGCGCGCTCGCGGCGCAGCGAGGGAAGGGCGATCAGCGCCTGCAGGATCCCGCCGAAGCCGAGCGCCGCGGCGCCGATCGCGAGCGGTCCGACCTCCGGGGCGAAGGTGGCCGCGGTGCCGGTGGTGCCCCACAGCACGGCGGTGACCAGGACGGCGAGGACCCCGACCAGGGAACCTCGATCCAGCCGCCCGTCTGCTGGTGCCATGCTCGCCCGTCCCCTCCTCGTCGGTGCGCTGACCAGCCTATCCAGCCGGTGCCGCTCGCCGTGGCGGACCCGTGCGCCGCACTCCCCCGCAGCGCTCTCCTACACTCGGGCCATGACCTCAGCGCATCCCTCCCCCTCCCCTGCCCGCCGCTACGTGATGACCTTCGCGTGCGAGGACCGCCCCGGCATCGTGCACGCGATCACCGGAGCGATCGTCGAGGCCCGCGGCAACATCGTCGAGAGCCGCCAGTTCGAGAGCGGCGACTCCCATCGCTTCTACATGCGCGTCGAGGTCCTGACTTCCGCGTCGCCGGACGAGGTGCGCGCCGCGCTCGCCGCACCGATCGAGAGCTTCGGGATCGAGGCGGAGATCGACGAGGTGGGCCGCCCGGTGCGCACCCTCGTGCTCACGTCGAAATCGACCCACTGCCTGAACGACCTGCTGTTCCAGACCTCGATCGGGAACCTCCCGATCGAGGTGCCGCTCGTGATCGCGAACCACGACACCCCGGCCCGGTACGCCGAGTTCCACGGCGTCCCCTTCGAACACCGTCCCGTGACCTCCGCCGAGGAGAAGGCGGCCTTCGAGGACCGGGTGCGCGAGGCGGTCGTCGAGCACGACATCGAGCTCGTGGTCCTGGCCCGCTACATGCAGATCCTCTCCCCCGAGCTGAGCGCCGAGCTCTCCGGACGCTGCATCAACATCCACCACTCGTTCCTGCCCGGGTTCAAGGGCGCGAACCCGTACCGCCAGGCCTACGCCCGCGGCGTGAAGCAGATCGGGGCGACCGCCCACTTCGTCACCGACGACCTCGACGAGGGCCCGATCATCGAGCAGGAGGTCATCCGCGTGGACCACACCCGCTCCCCGCAGGAGCTCATGGCGATCGGTCAGGACACCGAGGTGCGCACCCTGCGCGAGGCCGTGGGGCTGTTCGCGCAGCGCCGGGTCCTGCTGGACGGCTCGCGCACCATCGTCTTCCGCTGAGCGGCTCGGCACGGATCCCCCGCCGCGCCGCAGAGCACGACGGGATCCGCCGCACGTGACAGCCCGACGGGGCCGCACCGCGCGAGCGGTGCGGCCCCGTCGTCGTCCCGGTTCCTCAGCTCCGGGCCGGCCCCACCCAGACCTGCTGGGCGTTGACGAACTCCCGGATCCCGTGGGGGCCGAGCTCCCGCCCGTACCCGGAGCGCTTGATGCCGCCGGAGGGCAGGCGCGGATCGGTCTTGACGATCCCGTTGACGCTCACCTGCCCGGCCTCGATCCGGCGCGCCATCGTCTCGCCGCGGGAGGTCTCGGTCCAGATGCTCGCACCGAGCCCGTACGGGGTGTCGTTGGCGAGGAAGAGGGCGTGCTCGGCGTCCTCGCCCACCATCACGGAGGCGACCGGGCCGAAGGTCTCCTCGGTGCAGGCGCTCATCCCGGCCTCGACCCCGGTCAGCAGCGTGACGGGATAGAAGTAGCCCTCCCCCGTCGGCATCTCGCCGCCCAGGACGAGCTCCGCCCCCGCCTCGACGGAGGTGGTGACCTGGCGGTGGAGCTTCTCCCGCAGCTCGGCGCGGGCGATCGGGCCCACCTGCGTGGTCTCCTCGCGCGGGTCGCCGACGACGAGCGCCGCGAGCTGCGCGGCGAGCAGCTCGACGAAGCGGTCGTGGACCGGCCGCTCGACGATGACCCGCTTCGCGGCGATGCAGGACTGGCCTGCGTTGATGATGCGGGAGAGCGCGGCGACCCGCGCTGCCTCCTCGAGGTCGGCGTCGGCCAGGACGAGGCAGGGATCCGAGCCGCCGAGCTCGAGCACGGCGGGCTTGATCTCGCTCGCCGCGATCGAGGCGACGACGGCGCCGGCCCGGTCCGAGCCGGTGAAGGACACCGCCTGGATGCGCGGGTCGCGGATCACCTGCTCGACGTCGGCGGTCGCGGCGTGGAGCGTCTGGAACACTCCCTCCGGGGCGCCGACGGCGCGGAACGCCTCCTCGATCGCGGCGGCGCAGCCGGGGACGTGGGGATCGTGCTTCATCACCGCCGTGTTCCCGGCCATGAGCGCGGGGGCGGCGAAGCGGAAGGCGAGCCAGAACGGGGCGTTCCACGGCAGCACCCCCAGCACGGTCCCCAGCGGCAGGTGCTGGACGTAGGAGGAGCTCGCATCGGAGGCGATGTGCTGGTCGGCGAGATAGTCGGCGCCGTGGGCGGCGTAGTGCTCGGCCGCCCATGCCGCCTTGGCCACCTCGCCGCGGGCCTCGCCGATCGGCTTGCCCATCTCCTCGGTCATCAGCGGCGCGAGCTCCTCGACGTGCTCGCGCAGGTGGGCGGCGACGGCCTCCAGCAGCGCGGCCCGCTCCTCGAAGGAGGTCTCGCGCCAGGCGAGGAAAGCGCTGCGGGCGCGGTCGAGGACGGCGTCGATCTGGTCGGGCGATGCGGCGGGCACCTCGCGGACGACGGCGCCGGTCGAGGGGTCGACGGCGGTGAGCGTCGTCCGGGGCGAGGCCTGTGTGCTCTGCGTGGTCACGGTGCTGCTCCTCTCAGGGGCGGGGCGTGCCGGCCGCGGCCGGGAAGGATCGGGCGGAGCTCTCGTGGACGGTGAAGTCCTCCGGGAGCGTGAGGAAGGAGGCGCAGCCGTCGGCGGTGATCCGGACGGTGTCGGAGATCCCGACGGTCTTGTCCCCGTCGACGCCCCACATCCAGGGGATGAGGTGGAAGGTCATCCCCTCCTCGAGGGGCCGCTCGTCGCCCTCGAGGAGGGAGAGGATGTACCCCTCGTCCCAGGAGGGCGGGAAGGCGATGCCGATCGAGTAGCCGGCGCGGGTGGCGAGGCTCGCGCCGACGTCGTTGCTCTCGATCATCCGTCGGGTCAGCCGGTCCACCTCGGAGACCGTCACCCCCGGCCTCATCAGCGAGCGCAGCTCCGCCAGGGTGTGCTTCATGAGGTCCTGCGCGGAGCGCATCGAGTCCGAGAGCGCGCCGTTGACGACGGTGCGCATCATCGCGGCGTGATAGCGGCGGTAGCAGCCGCCCACCTCGAGGAAGACATGCTCCCCGGGGCGGATCATGCGCCCCTCCCAGGTGGAGTGGCCGATCATCGAGCGAGGGCCGGAGGCGACATAGGGCATCACCGCCGGGAACTCCCCGCCCGCGCGGAACATCGCCGAGGCGATCGCGGCGGCGACCTCGTTCTCGGTGGCACCGGACATGGCGGTGTGCAGACCGGCGGCCATGCCGGCCTCCCCCGCGTAGGCGGCCAGCTGCATCACCTCGATCTCCGCCCGGGACTTGCGGATCCGCCCCTCCTCGACGATCCCGAAGCAGTCCACGAGGCCCTCGCCGAAGGCGTCGTGGAACCGGTCCTGCTGGTGGGCGGGGAAGTAGTAGCTGTTGCGCTCGTAGCCCACCCGGGAGTCCGCCAGGCGCAGGTCCCGCAGGGTGGAGACCAGCTCGAGGATCGCGTCGCCCGAGTCGGGATAGGCGCGGGAGTGCTCGAGCCAGGTGCGGGAGACGACGTTGGACTCCTCGAGCGCGCGGGTGATCATCACCGGCTCCGCCTCCAGCGGCACGATCAGGGCCTGGAAGAAGGAGTACCCGGTGGTCTGGTGGTCGGTGAGGTACATCAGGTTCTCGGGGTCGCTGATGATCACCGCGTCCAGCTCCCGGGCCGCCATCCGCTCCCGCAGCTCCCCGACCCTCCGCTCGTACTCCTCCGGGGCGAAGGTCATGTCCTCGCGGCGGCGCATCACGCCTCCTCCAGCGCGGCGTCGATCGCCGCCTCGAGGATGTCCAGGCCCTCGGCGAGGTCGTCCGGCTCGATGATCAGCGGCGGGATCAGCTTGATCACCCGTCCGCCGCTGCCGCAGGGGCCGAACAGCAGGCCGCGGTCGAAGCACTCCCGCTGCAGGCGCGCGTTCAGCGCCCCGTCGCCGGTGTCCAGGGCCTGCATCATGCCTCGTCCGCGCACCTCCCAGCCGCGGTCCGGGTGGGCGTCGGCGATCGCCTGGAGCCGGTTGCGCATCTGCTCGCCCTTCTCGAGGACCCCTTCGAGGAAGGCGTCGTCGGTGAAGAAGTCCAGCGCCACCTTCCCGGCGACGAAGGAGAGGCCCTGGCCGCGGAAGGTGCCGGTGTGGGCGCCGGGGCTCCAGTGCTGGTCCACCTCGGGCTTGTTGAGGTTCATCGCGATCGGGGTGCCGAATCCGCCGAGGCCCTTGGCCAGGGTGATGATGTCGGGGTCCAGCCCCATCCCGTCGAAGGAGAAGTAGCTGCCGGTGCGGCCGATCCCCGCCTGGATGTCGTCGATGATGAAGAGCGCCCCGTGCTCGCGGGCGAGATCCTGGACCTGGTGGAGCCAGTCGGGGCTCGCGACGTTGACCCCGCCCTCGGCCTGCAGGACCTCGACGAGGAAGGCGGCCGGGGGCAGCAGTCCGCTCGAGTGGTCCTTCAGCGCCGCGGCGTACTCGGCCAGCGCCGTGTCCCCGCCGGGCGCGGTCTCGAAGGGCAGGCGCTGGATGTTCTCCAGCGGCACCCCGGCCCAGCGGCGGAAGGCGTCGTTCGCTGTCGCGGCGAGGGAGCCCAGGGTCATGCCGTGGAAGCCGTGGCTGAAGGCGACGATCTCGCGCCGGCCTGTGGCGGCGCGGGCGAGCTTCATCGCGGCCTCCACGGCGTTCGAGCCCGTCGGCCCCATGAACTGCAGGCGGTGGTCCATGCCGCGGGGCGCGAGGACCACCTCGTGGAAGCGCTCGACGAAGTCGCGCTTGGTGGTGGTGTAGGTGTCGAGCGAGTGCGCGACCCCGTCGGCCTCGAGGAACTCGATCAGCGCCTTCTTCATCGCGGGATGGTTGTGGCCGAAGTTCAGCACCCCGGCCCCGGCGAAGAAGTCGATGTAGCTGCGGCCCTCCTCGTCGACCTGGCGCGCGCCGGAGGCGGAGGCGAAGACCGTCGGGTAGTTGCGACAGTAGCCGCGGATCTCGGATTCGTGGTTCTCGAAGATGGCGGTGTCCATGGGAGACCTCTTCCTGCCCAGGAGGCGATCCGATCTCCGTGCCCGGGCGAGAGCTGAGATCGCCTCTCATGTCCTGTGCGGCCCGGTGTGATGACCCTCACAGGCGGACAGGCTCCCCGTCAAGCGCGGCTCGCCGCTCAGAACACGGGTCGGCCTCCGGTGACCCCGAGCACGGTGCCGGAGACGTAGCTCGCCTCCTCGGGGCTGGCCAGGAACACGTAGGCGCCTGCGCACTCGGCGGGCTGCCCTGCACGGCCCAGGGGCGTGTTCGCCCCGAAGGCGACGTAGTCGTCCGACACGCGCGTCGCGACGTTCAGCGGGGTCCAGATCGGGCCCGGTGCCACGGCGTTGACGCGGATGCCGCGGGGGCCGAGATCCGCAGCGAGGTTGACGGTCAGGTTGTTGATCGCGGCCTTGGTCGCGGCGTAGTCCATGAGCGGCACGGAGGGGTCGTAGCTCTGGATCGAGGAGGAGTTGATGACGCTCGCTCCGGGTCGGAGATGCGGGGCCGCCTCCTGGGTGAGCCAGAACAGCACCTCGAGGTTCGTGGTGAGGGTGCGGTGCAGCCGTTCGGAGGCAATCCCCTCCAGGCCCTTCGGCTCGGCCCGGCCCCACTGGAAGGCCGCGTTGTTCACGAGCACGTCGAGACGGCCGAGCTCCTCGACGGTTCGACGAACGATGGAGCGCGCATGCTCTTCGTCGCGGAGATCGCCGGGCAGCAGCAGGGCACAGCGTCCGGCGTCCTCGATCCACCGCCGGGTCTCCTCCGCGTCCTCCTGCTCCTCGGGGAGGTAGGAGATCGCCACGTCGGCGCCCTCGCGGGCATAGGCGATCGCGACGGCCCGGCCGATGCCCGAATCGCCCCCGGTGATCAGGGCGGCCATCCCCTCGAGTCGTGCGTGTCCGACGTAGCTGCGCTCGCCGTGATCAGGCACGGGGCTCATCGGTCCCGTCAGTCCGGGCGGCTCCTGGTCCTGCGGGGAGAAGGCCGGCTCGCCGCCGGAGGTCGAGAGCTGCTCGGCGCGCTCAGCCACTCGGGAGTGCACGCGGTCCTGGCGCGGGTCCTGATCGGTCACGGGAGCCTCCTGGGTCGGTGGGACGGATGCGGGAATGCCCACGCTACCGACCACCGGCCCGGGCCGCCGAGGACCGAACGCCCGGTCGGTCCCGGACCGGGCCGGCTCAGCCCTTCACACCGCCCGCGGCGGCGAAGCCCTGTCCGAGGTTGCGGCCCAGGAACAGGTACAGCACCACCACCGGCAGCGAGTAGAAGATCGAGAACGCGGCGAGCTGTCCGTACGCGACCTGCCCGTACTGGGAGGAGAACGTGTACAGCGTCACCGCGGCGGGCAGCTTGTCCGGGCTCAGCAGCAGCATGAAGGGGACGAAGAAGTTCCCCCACATGGAGACGAAGGTGAAGATCGTCGCCACCGACAGGCCCGAGCGCATCAGCGGCAGCACCACCGACCACAGGGTGCGCAGCACTCCCGCTCCCTCGGTCCACGCGGACTCCTCGATCTCCAGCGGCACCCCGTCCATGAACCCCTTGGTGAGGAAGATGGCGTAGGGCAGCGAGCTCGCCCCGAGGAACAGGATCGCGCCGCCCATCGAGTCGATGAGGTTGACCTGCACGAACATCGAGTACACCGGGATCATGATCGCGGTGATCGGCAGGCCGGTCGAGAAGATGATCGTCAGCAGCAGGGGGCGCTTGGCGCGGAAGCGGTAGCGGGAGAGCGGGTAGGCGCACAGCACCGCGGAGACCATGGTGAGGATCGTCGCGCCGCCGCACAGGATCAGCGAGTTCCCCAGCGGCCGGAAGGTCGTCTCCTCGTTCCAGATCGCCGCGTAGTTGTCCAGGCTCCAGCGCTGCGGCCAGGCCACCGACAGCGAGGCCTCGGTGTCGAAGGAGGCCAGCACCACCCACAGCAGCGGCACCAGGAACGCGATGCCGATCGCGGCCATGACGAGGTTGCTGGCGAGCTTCGTGCCAGCGGCGCGGGAGCGTCGCTTCCGGGGTGCGGGACGAGCGGCCGACGCACCGCCCGCGGGGGCGGTCGTGGTCGTGGGAGCGGCGGTCATCGCTTGTCCTCCTCGGGCAGCAGGCGCAGGTAGGCGATCGAGGCCAGCGCCCCGATCAGCAGGAGCAGCAGGGCGACGGCGGTGCCGTAGCCGAGCTGTCCGTAGGAGAACGCCTGCTCGTACATGTACAGCGGCAGGGTCTGGCTCTGCCGGGCGGGGCCGCCGCCGGTCATGATGAAGATCAGCCCGAAGACCGACAGGGTCTGCAGGGTGGTCAGCATCAGGTTCGTCGCGATCGCGGGCCGCAGCAGCGGCACGGTCACCGAGACGAAGCGGCGCACGGGCCCGGCGCCGTCCAGCGCCGCGGACTCGTACACGTCCCCGGGCACGGAGCTCAGCGCGGCGGAGTAGACCAGCATCGAGAACGCCGCGCCGCGCCAGATGTTCGCGAAGGAGACCGCGATGATCGGGGCGCTGAACAGCAGGTCCTGCCCGGGCAGCCCGATCGCGGTGAGCATGGCGTTGAGGCTGCCGGCGTCGGCGAAGAAGGTGTAGAGCAGGTAGCCGGCAACCACCTCGGGCAGGATCCACGCGGCGATCACGATCGAGGTGACTGCGAAGGTGACCAGCCGGTGCGAGCGCTCCATCAGCAGGGCGAGGCCCATGCCGAGCAGGTTCTGGCCGAGCACCGCGGAGATCAGCGTGAACACCAGGGTGAGGATGACCGAGTTCCAGAAGTCGCCGTCGGCGAAGGCGTCGGTGAAGTTCTGGACGCCGACGAAGCTGGTGTCGGAGGCGCCGTCGCCGCGGATCGCGGAGTCGGTGAAGGCGAGGTAGAGCGAGTACAGGATCGGGCCGAGCATGAAGCCGAGCAGCAGCAGCGCGGCCGGCAGCATCGGCACGGCGCGCATCGGCGAGAGCCCGTCCCCGAGCCGGGTGCGTCGGTCCCCGCGGCGCGGGGCGCCGGCCCCTGCGGCGGGGCGGGTGGTGGTGTCGGTCGCGGTCATCCCTGGGCCTCCTGCACGTTCTCCGAGCCGACGATGTCCCGCACCGTCGCGTCGTAGGCGGCGGCCGCCGCCTCGGGGGCGGAGCCCGTGAGCACGGCCTCCATCGCCTCCTGGAGCGCGGAGGAGACCTCCGGATACGCGGGCAGCGCTGGCCGGTAGTAAGCGGTGTCCAGCAGGTTCGTGAAGTACTCGACCGCCGGGGAGTAGCTGAGGTACTCCTCGACCTCGGCGACGTCGTTGCGGACGGTGATGTGGTTGTCCGCGATCGCGTAGTCCACGAGGGTCTCGGTGGAGACCAGCGTCTCGAGGAAGCGGAAGGCCGTCTCGCGGTCGGTGACGTGCTGCGGGATGGACAGGCCCCAGCCGCCGGCGAGGGTGACGGTGCCGGTGCCGCCGCCGTCCTGGGTGGGCATGTCCGCGAGCCCCACCACCTCGGGCCATTCGGGCCAGGGCCGGCCGGCGGTCTCGGTCCAGTTCTGCGAGATCCAGGAGCCGTCGATCAGAATGCCGAGCTTCGCGTCGGGGAGCAGCGCGGTGTAGATCTGCTCGGAGATGTTGGGATCCAGCAGCTGGCCGAGGGAGGCGGTCAGCTCCTCGTCCACGACGGTCTTGAGGAAGGCGAGGGAGTCGATGAACCCCTGCGAGCCCAGCACCCACTTCTTCGTGTCCTCGTCGTACAGACCGGTGCCGTCGCCCGTGCCGTACAGCAGCATCTCGAAGCCCTGCATCGAGGCCTTCTCGCCCTGCGGGGTGCCGGCGAACATGAAGAACGGGATCGCCTCGGAGCCGGAGTCCTTGATCGCGCGGGCCGCCTCGAGGATGTCCTCCCAGGAGGTGGGCTGCCAGTCGGCGGGCAGGCCCGCCTGCTCGAACACCTCGCGGTGGAACCAGATCGCACGGGTGTCGGTGGTGATCGGCACCCCGTAGACCTCCCCGTCCTCGCCGGTCACGGCGAGCTTGGACGCCTCGGCGATGTCGTCCCAGTGGTCCCAGCCCTCGACCAGGTCGGTCATGGGCTGGAGGTATCCGGCCCCGACGTCGGACAGGAGGATGAAGGAGTCCTCGTAGACGAGGTCCGGGCTGGTCCTCGGGGAGCTCATCAGCAGCTCGTTCTTGGTGAAGTAGTCGTTCTCCGAGGCGACGATCGGCACCAGGTCGATCACCAGCTCCGGGTTCTGCGCGGAGAACGTCTCCGCGGCGCGCTCGATCCACTCCTGCTTGATGGTGTTGGAGCCGAACTGCTGGAAGGCGATGCGCAGGGTGCCCGCGTCACGCCCTCCTCCGGAGCAGCCGGCCAGCGCACCCAGCGGCAGCAGGGCGGCGGCACCCGCGGTGAAGCGCAGGAAGGACCGGCGATCGGTGCCTGTCCGTGGGGAAGGGGTTGGGGCCACGAAGACCTCCTCGTCGACGTCTCTCAGGCCCTGAGCGTAGCGGGTGAGACCCGTCACACCGGGAAGTCGGTGCGCCCCGGCGCGTCGCACGTCCTGCGTCGTCCCCTCCCCCTGTCCCGTCCTCCCCGGCGGTGCCCTCAGCCGCGGGCGCGGCCGACGCCCTGGGCGCGCTCCGCGTCGGCGTAGCGCATGCCGGTCGGCACCTGCGCGAGCTCGAACCAGGACGCGGCGCGCGGGAGGAGGCGCACGTCCTGCCAGGGGATCTCGAACTCGGGCGCCTGCCAGAGGGTCAGCGCGATCTCCGCGCGGCGTCCGGCGGCGACCAGCAGCAGCCGTCGCAGGCGGGAGAGCGGATGGGGGTCGGCGCGGGCCGCCTCGGGGATCGCGACCGCTCCGCCGAGGTCGAGCGGCCACACGGTCTCGCCCCAGTGCAGCTCCGCCCGCTCGGGGGTGCCGGCGATGACGGCCGGCGGGCGCAGGTCCGCGGCGGCGACCGGGACGGGCGCAAGGGGCTCGCCCCGCCGCAGCACCTCGTGCTGCACCCAGGCGCCGGGCAGCAGGAGCTTCTCGCCCACGTGGACGTCGACCAGCAGCGCCTCGGCGAAGGGGCGCAGCGCCTCGCTGAGCCGTCCCGCGCGGGCGAGGTCCCGGCGCGGTGCGGCGATCACCCGCACCACGGCGTGGTCTCCCGGCCGGTCGGTCAGCGGGATACGCACCCGCGTGCCGGGGAGGGGGTTGCCCGTGCTCATCGGCGGAACCTCGCCTCGGCCCGGTCCTCGAGGGCGAGGGCGAGCTGCTCGCGGAAGCGGTCGTTCATCGGCGGCAGGTCCTCGACGGGGCACCAGAGCGCCTCGGTGTTCTCCCCGTCGGCCGGGAAGGGCCGCTGGGAGTCGTCGGCCTCGCACAGGAAGCAGATGTCGAGGTACTGGGCGCGGTCCCCGTTGGGGTAGGTGATCTCGGGCAGGGCGCGCATGTCCAGCAGGCGCAGGGCGGTGCACGCGATGCCCGCCTCCTCGGCGACCTCGCGCTCGGCGGCGCGGGCGGGCTCCTCCCCCGGGTCGACGATCCCGGTGACCGGGGTCCAGCGGCCGTCGTCGGCGCGGCGCACCACGAGCAGGTGCGTGCGTGCGGGGTTCAGGACGACGGCCGTGACGCCCGGTATCCACAGCAGCTCGTTGCCGATCCTCTCGCGCAGCGAGAGGACGAAGTCCGGGGTGGCGATGATGCTCCTCCTGGAAGGGGTCGGCGGGGTGCGGCCGCGGCGCGGCGGACGACGGCGGCGGGGACGGTTCCCGGGGTCAGGCGGTGCTCGCGGCGATCCCGAAGATCCCGAGGATCGCGATGCCGAACACGAAGTAGGCGAGGATCCCGAGGATCACGAGCCCGACGATCACGCAGAAGACGATCCAGCCCACCTTGTTCATGGTGCGCGCGGAGCGGGGGTCGGACTCCATCTGCACCAGGGCGATGATCCCGAAGATCGTGGGAATCCACCCTCCGCACAGGAAGCCGAGCACGATCAGCAGGATCGCGCTGGTCTGGATCGAGCCGCGATCGGGAGCGGGCGGGAGCGTCATGGGCGTCCTTCCGGGACGGGTGGGTCAGTCCCTCAGCGGGCGGCCATGGGCGTCGCGCTCGAAGGATGGGGACTTGGCGAGGACCATGATGCCCTCGACGAGACCCCAGATGGTCGTGATCGGGGACAGCGTGAAGCAGCTGAGCACGGTGACCAGGACCTGCACCAGGCCGATGGCGGTGTACCCCATGAGGAAGCGGTGCACGCCGAAGGCGCCGAAGAAGATCCCCAGGACCCCGACGAGCACGCGGCTCTGCGCCTCGCCCTGCACGGGCGCCGCACCCGGCTGGGCGGCGTGGGCGGCGCCCTGCGCGCCGTCCGGCGGGAAGCCCTGGGCGCCCGCGGGGGCGCCGTAGGGAGTGCCCGGGCCGTACGGGGAGGCCTGGCCGTAGGGCGAGGCCTGGCCGTAGGGCGAGGCCTGGCCGTAGGGCGAGGCGTCGCCGGAGCCGCCCTTCTGACCTTCCGGATCCTGCTGGCCGTAGGCCTCCTGGCCGGCGGGCGCGGCGGCCTGTCCGAACGGGTCCTGCCCCGCGGGGGCGGCGAAGGGGTCCTGCGCGCCCTGTCCCGGCGCGGGCTGCTCCGCTGGGGGCTGCGCCCACGGGTCCTGGCCGCCGCTCGGCGCGGCGTAGGGGTCCTGGCCTGCGCCGGGCGCCTGCTGCGCTGAGGTGTCCTGGGGGGCGAAGGGGTCGTGCTGCGGGGTCCAGGAGCCGTCGTCACCGGTGTTGCTCATGGGCGCCACGATACGTGCCGCCGGTGGTGCCCGGCATCTCGGCGCGCTGGGCCCCCGGGGTCCCCGGCTCGGGCCCCCGACGACAGCACCCCGTCCCCGCCGCAGCGGGAACGGGGCGTCGACGGCGCCGTTCGACGGGGCCGCTCAGCGGCGGCGCTTCTCGCGGATCCGCACGCCGATGACGATCGGGGAGCCGGTGAACTCGAAGTCCTCCCGCAGCCGTCGCTCGATGAAGCGGCGGTAGCCGTGCTCGAGGAAGCCGCTGGCGAAGACCACGAACCGCGGCGGACGGGTGCGGGCCTGCGTCGCGAAGAGGATCCGGGACTGCTTCCCTCCGCGCAGCGGATGGGGGTGCGCGGCGACGAGCTGGCCCAGGAAGGCGTTGAGCCGGCCCGTCGGGATACGACGGTCCCAGGACTCGAGCGCCTTCTCGAGCGCCGGCACGAGCTTCTCGGAGTGGCGCCCGGTGGCGGCCGAGATGTTCACGCGAGGTGCCCAGGCGACATGGCCGAGGTCCCGTTCGATCTCCCGCTCCAGCGCCTTGTGCCGCTCCTCGTCCAGCAGGTCCCACTTGTTGAAGGCGAGCACGAGGGCGCGCCCGGACTCCAGGACCATGTCGATGATCTTGAGGTCCTGGGTGGAGATCGGCTCATTGGCCTCCAGCAGCACGACGGCGACCTCGGCGCGGTCCAGCGCCGCGTGCGTGCGCAGCGAGGCGTAGTAGTCCGCGCCCTGGGACTGCGCGATGCGGCGACGGATCCCCGCGGTGTCCACGAAGGTCCACTCCTTGCCGCCGAGGACGATCTTCTCGTCCACGGGGTCGCGGGTGGTGCCGGCGAGGTCGTCGACGACGACGCGCTGCTCCTTCGCGAGCCGGTTCAGCAGCGAGGACTTCCCGACGTTGGGGCGGCCGACGAGGGCCACGCGCCGCGGGCCGTGGTCGACCGGCGAGCCCCGGCCCTCCTCCGGCATGGCGGCGACCACCGCGTCCAGCAGGTCGCCGGAGCCGCGGCCGTGCAGGGCGGAGACCGGGTACGGCTCGCCGAGGCCGAGGTTCCACAGCGCCGCGGCCTCGAGCTCGCCGCGCTGGTCGTCGACCTTGTTGGCGACCAGCACCAGCGGCACCCGCGCCTTGCGCAGCACCTTCAGCAGCTGCTCGTCGGTGGTGGTGATGCCGACGTTCGCATCGACGACGAACATGACCACGTCCGCGAGGGAGACGGCGACCTCGGCCTGCTCCGCGACGCGATAGGCGATGCCCTGGACCCTGTCCTCCCAGCCGCCGGTGTCCACCAGCCAGAAGTCCTTGCCGGACCACTCCGCCTCGTAGAAGACGCGGTCGCGGGTCACGCCGGGACGGTCCTCGACGACGGCCTCGCGGCGGCCGAGGATGCGGTTGACCAGCGTGGACTTGCCGACGTTGGGGCGGCCGACCACGGCGACGACGGGCAGGTTCCGCTGCGCCTCGGGCTGCAGCTGCGCCTCCTCGCCGCCGCCGAGCAGGGCGAGGTCCTCGTCGTCGAGCTCGTAGTCGGACAGGCCCGCGCGCAGCGCCGCCTCGATGTCCTCGTCGCTCGGGCCGTCGGCCCCTGCCTCGACCACGACGGGCGCGGCGGGGGCGGGCTCGGCCGGGCCGTGCTCGGCGGTCTCGTCGGCGGCCTCGGCGGCCGCGACCAGCATCAGCACCTTCTCGACGACGTCCTCGATGTCGAGGCCGGTGGTGTCGATCTGCTCGACGCCCTCGGCGGCGGTGAGGAACTCGGAGACGGAGGAGTCGTCGCGGTCGCGGCGCAGCACCTGGTCGGCCATGCGCTCGCGCGTCTCCTCGGTGTCCTCGAGGCCGAGCTCCGCGGCGCGGCGGCGCATCCGCTCCTCGTCCGAGGCGGTCAGCAGCACCCGCACCCGGGCGTCGGGGGCGACGACGGTGGTGGTGTCACGGCCCTCGGCGACGCAGAAGCCGCGCTCGGCGGCGGTGGAGAAGAGCACCTCGCGCTGGCGGCGCTGGAGGATCGGGCGCACCAGGGTGTTGGTCGCGACGGCCGAGACCTGCTGGGAGATGCGCTGCTCGCGGATCGCGGCGGTGATGTCGGTGCCGGCGACGACCACGGTGGCCCCGGTCGGGTCGGTGCCGAGGTCGAGGTCGATCTGCTCGGCGACGCGCGCGACGGCCTCGCGGTCGGCGAGGTCGACGCCGTCCTCGAGGCAGGCCCAGGCGATCGCCCGGTACATCGCGCCGGTGTCGAGGAAGCCTCCGTCCAGCGCCTCGGCGACGAGGCGGGAGACGGTCGACTTCCCGGAGCCGGCCGGGCCGTCGATCGCGATGGTGATGCCCTCGGCGGGGTCGTGCGGCGCGCTGGTGTGCATTCCAGAAGGATACGGGGCGCTCAGGCCCCTGCGACCCTCCAGCCGCGCACCGCGAGCTCCCGCGTGAGCAGGTCCTCACGGGCGGCGTCGATCGCGACGTGGGCGAGGCCGACCTCGCGTCCCAGCTCGTGCTCGAGGCGGAGGTCCTCGAGGTTCACGCCGATCTGCCCGATCTCGGTGAGCAGGCGCGCGAGCTCGCCGGGCCTGTCCGGCACCAGCACCACGAGGGTCGTGAAGGCGTCGGTCGCCCCGCCGTGCTTGCCGGGGATGCGGCGCACGCCGCGATTGCCCTCGGCGATCAGGTCGGCCAGGGCGCGTCGGGACCCGGTGCCGGGGTCGGGGTCCCCCTCGAGGGTCGCGAGCGCCCCGCGCACCGCCTCCAGGCGGTCGGCGACGGAGGCGAGCACCTCGCCGACGGCGCCGGCGTTCGCGCCGAGGATCTCGACCCAGAGCCGCGGATCGGAGTCCGCGATCCGGGTCGTGTCCCGCAGCCCCTGCCCGGCCAGGCCCAGCGCCTGCTCGGAGGGCTCCAGCAGGGTCGTGGCCAGCAGGCTCGAGATCACCTGCGGCACATGGGAGACGTGCGCGACGGCGGTGTCGTGCGCCGCGGCGTCCAGCACGATCGGCACGGAGCCGATCTCCGTCGCCAGGCCCTTCAGCACGCTGACCGCGTCGGGGAGCGTCTCCTCGTGCGGGACGACGACGAAGGGCCGGCCCTGGAAGAGGTCGGCGCGGGCGGCGATCACGCCGGAGACCTCGCGGCCCGCCATGGGGTGGGCGCCGACGTAGCGCGGCAGGTCCTCGGGCCGGGCGAGGCGGCGCAGGCCCTCGAGGACGGTGGTCTTCACGCTCGCGACATCGGCGACCAGCGCGTCCGGCCAGCGGCGCAGCGCCCCGTCGACCAGGGACGCGGCGACGTCGGGCGGTGCGGCGACGAGCACGAGCTCCGGGTGGCGGTCCCCGGCGACGGGCAGCTCCCCCACGCCGAGCTCGACCGCGAGGGCGGCGGTGCCCGGGGAGACGTCCTCGACCTGGACCTGCACCCCGGCGCGGCGCAGCGCCATGCCGAGGGAGCCGCCGATCAGCCCGGTGCCGATGATCCGCACGGGCGAGGGGACGAGGGTCCTCACAGCCCGACCTCCGCCATCAGGGTGCCGAGCTCGCGATCGGTGAGCTCGCGGGTCTCCCCCGGGGCGAGCTCGCCGAGCAGCACGGGACCGATCCGGGTGCGGACCAGCGCGGTGAGCTCGAAGCCCTGCGAGGCGAACATGCGGCGCACGATCCGGTTGCGCCCCTCGTGCAGTGTCACCTCGACCACGGCCTCGCGGCCGTCCTGGGCGAGGACCCGGGCGCGGTCGGCGCGGGCCGGGCCGTCCTCGAGCTCGACGCCCTCCCGCAGCGCCTTCACGAGCCCGCGCGGCGGGCCGCCGGGCGCGTCGAAGCGGCACACGTAGGTCTTGTCGACCTCGAAGCTGGGGTGGGTCAGGCGGTGGGCGAGCTCGCCGTCGTTGGTCAGCAGCAGCAGCCCCTCGGTCTCGTAGTCCAGACGGCCCACGTGGTAGAGACGCTGGGAGTAGGCGGCGGTGAACTCGGTGAGGTCGCGGCGGCCCTCGGGGTCGCTCATCGCGGAGACGACGCGGCGGGGCTTGTTCAGCACGACGGTGAGCTTCGCGTCGTCGAGCTGGAGCCGGCGCCCGTCGACGTGGACCACCTGGGCCGCGGGGTCGATGCGCACGCCCTGCTCGTGGACGACGGCGCCGTCCACGCGGACCCGTCCGGAGGAGATCAGCGCCTCGCAGGCGCGGCGGGAGCCGAAGCCGGCGCGGGCGAGGACCTTCTGCAGCCGCTCGCCGTCCTCGCGGTGGACCTCGGCCTCCTCGCCGTCCGCCGCGGGCAGGCGCGTGCCCTCGTCGTCGCGCAGCCGGACCTGCCGGGGCGGGGTGAAGGCGCTGCGCCGGCGGGCCGGCTTCCCCGCGCCCCCGCGCCCCGCTCCCCCGCTGCTGCCGCGGCGCGGCCGCTGCCCGGCCATCAGGCCGCGGCGCCGCGCGAGATCAGCTCGCGTGCGAGCTGCCGGTAGGCGGCGGCGCCCTTGTTCGAGGTGGCGAAGGAGATGATCGGCTCCGCGGCGACGGAGGCGTCGGGGAACTTCACGGTGCGGTTGATGGTGGTGTGGAAGACCTTGTCGGGGAACGCCTCGACCACACGCTGGCACACCTCGCGGGCGTGCAGCGTGCGCGGGTCGAACATCGTGATCAGGATGCCGTCGAGCTCGAGGCGGGGGTTGATGCGGTCCTGCACCTTCTCGATCGTCTCCACCAGCAGCGCCACGCCGCGCAGCGCGAAGTACTCGGCCTCCAGCGGGATGATCACGCCGTGGCTCGCGGCGAGGGCGTTGACGGTGAGCAGGCCCAGCGAGGGCTGGCAGTCGATGATGATCACGTCGTAGTCGTCGGCCACGGGGCGCAGCACGCGGGCCAGCGCCATCTCGCGGGCGACCTCGTTGACGAGGGTGACCTCGGCGGCGGAGAGGTCGATGTTCGCCGGGAGCACGTCGAGATCCTCGGTCTCGGTCTCCTGGATGACGGTGCGCACGTCGTGGCCCCGCTCCATGAGCAGGTTGTAGACGGTCACGTCGAGGTCGTAGGGGTTCACGCCCAGGCCGGCGCTGAGCGCGCCCTGGGGGTCGAGGTCCACCAGCAGCACCTTGCGGCCGAGCTCCGCGAGGGCCGCGCCGAGGTTGATGACGCTCGTGGTCTTCCCGACCCCGCCCTTCTGGTTGACCATCGAGATGATCCGGGCCGGCCCGTGGGAGTCGAGCGCGGCCGGCTCCGGGAGCTCCGGCATCGGCCGGCCGGTCGGGCCGAGATCGATGTCCAGCTGCTGGGGGGAGGTCGGGCTCACGTCGTTGTCCTGTCGTCGGCGTCGTGGTCTGGTGCGTGCACGCCGCGGGGCGAGCGGGCTCCGGAGGTGCTCCGGTCCCAGCCCGGGGAGGGACGGCTGCGCGTCGGTCCCCGCGCCATCCGCGGCGAGCCCCCGGCGGCCGGGGCCGGTCGGGGGCGTCGTGCCGCCCAAGTCTAAGCCCCCCGCCGGGCGCGGGGGTGGGCGCCGGCGTGCGTCTCGCGGAGGGAGTCGACCGTCACCTGCGTGTAGAGCTGGGTCGTGGTGACCGAGGCGTGGCCCAGCAGCTCCTGCACGGAGCGCACGTCGGCCCCGCCGTGCAGCAGGTGGGTGGCATAGGAGTGGCGCAGTGTGTGCGGGCTGATCGGCTCGGGGAGGCCCTCCAGCTCGGCGTCGCGGGCGCAGCGCTGCACGACCTGCCAGGCGGCCTGGCGTGTCAGGCGGGTGCCGCGGGCGCCGATGAAGATCGCCGGGGTGCCCCGGCCGCGCGCGGCGAGGGCCGGGCGGCCCCGCGTGAGATATGCCCCGAGCGCCTCGGCGGCGAAGCGGCCGACGGGCACCACCCGGTGCTTGTCCCCCTTGCCGCGCAGCACGGCGGAGCGCCCCGGCAGGTCCACGTCGTCGAGGTCCAGGCCGGTGACCTCGGAGATCCGTGCGCCGATGCCGTAGAGCAGCTCGAGCAGGGCTCGGTCGCGCAGGGCGCGCTCGGTCGCGTCACGCCCGGTGCCGGGGCGTCCGGCGGCCTCGAGCAGCGCCTCGACCTGGTCGAGGGTCAGCGGGTGCGGGAGGCGTCGCGGCAGGGTCGGGGTCGGGACCAGGCGGGAGGGGTCCCCGGTGGTGGAGACCCGCTCGGCGTCGAGGAAGGAGTGCAGACCGCGCACCGCGGCGAGGGAGCGGGCGGCGGAGGCGGCGGAGAGGCGGGTCCCCCCGTCGGCCCCGGTGCGCAGGGACTGCAGCCACTCCCCCAGCTGCGCGGGGTCCACCGCGGCGGGGTCGACCTCGCGGCGCGCGAGGTCGGCGAGATAGCGGCGCAGATCACGCCGGTAGGCCGCCAGGGTGTTCTCGGACAGGCCCCGCTCGATGCGCAGATGGCCGAGGTACTGCTCGAGGATCCGCCGGTCACCCGGGCGCAGGGGGTCCTCCTCGCCCGTCGGGCGCGGGGCCTCCCCGGAGCTCATGCGGTCAGAGGGTGACGAAGGGATCGATCGCGAGGGCGACGAAGAGCACCGTGAGGTAGGTGATCGAGCCGTGGAAGACCGTCATCGGGGCGAGCGCCCTGCCGGAGAGCCCCTGGCGGACCCGCAGCGCGTAGCGCACCACGAGGAAGCCGAACCAGGCGCCGGAGGCGACGGCGGCGACGCCGTACACCCAGCCGGTCTCGCCCAGCGGGATGATCGCGAGGCTCGAGGCGATCATCAGCGCGGTGTGCAGCAGCATCTGGCGCGCGACGTTCGAGCGAGAGGACACCACCGGCAGCATCGGCACGCCCGCCCTGGCGTAGTCGTCCTGGAACTTCTCGGCCAGCGGCCAGTAGTGCGGCGGCGTCCAGAAGAAGATCACCAGGAACAGCAGCACCGCGGTCCAGGAGACGGTGCCGGTGACCGCCGACCAGCCGATCAGCACCGGCATGCAGCCGGCGATGCCGCCCCAGACGATGTTCTGGCTGGTGCGGCGCTTGAGGATCATCGTGTAGAAGACGACGTACAGCAGGATCGCGCCGACCGCGAGCGCGGCGGAGACCCAGTTCACCAGCAGGCCCAGCCACAGCGCGGAGACCGCGGAGATGGTCAGGCCGAAGATCAGCGCGGCGCGCGGGGTGACGGCGCCGGAGGGGATCGGACGCTTCCGGGTCCGCTTCATCTTCGCGTCGATGTCGCGCTCGAGGTACATGTTCAGCGCGTTCGCGCCGCCCGCGGCGAGATAGCCGCCGACCATGGTGGCGATGATCAGCCACAGCGAGGGGAAACCGCCGGCGGCGAGAAACATCGTGGGGATCGTCGTGATGAGCAGCAGCTCGATGATCCGCGGCTTGGTCAGCGCGACGTAGGCGCGGAGGGTGGAGCCGACGGTCCGCGGACCGCTCCCGCCGTCCTGGCCTGCGCCCCGCAGCTGAGCTCCCTGGGTGGCGGTCACCGCCCACCGTCCTTCCTCCTGGTCACGGCACGCGGCCGACGAACCACGCCAGTCTAGGTGCTCGCCCGCGACGGCGGGGCGAGGCGCGGGGTGAGAGTGGGCACCGTCCGCCACGGCAACAGCCTGGACGCGCATGACCTCGGCGCACCGCCAGGACTAAGGTGGTCCCCGTTGCCTCCCGTGCGGAACGCGCACGTCGCAGCCGGTCATCCGGCGCCGTGCGGAGAGGCCCGTCTTTCCGAGCGGCCGTCCAGGCCGCATCCCGGCGAAAGGATGTCCACGACATGACGGAGAACTTCACGGCCCCCGAGGGCTGGACCGAGCTCGACAAGCGGGCGGTCGACACCGTCCGCGTGCTGGCCGCCGACGCGGTCGAGAAGGTCGGCAACGGCCATCCCGGCACCGCCGTCAGCCTCGCCCCGGCCGCGTACCTGCTCTACCAGGACGTGATGCGTCACGATCCGACCGACCACGCGTGGCTCGGCCGCGACCGCTTCGTGCTCTCGGCCGGCCACTCGAGCCTGACCCAGTACATCCAGCTCTTCCTCGGCGGCTTCGGCCTCGAGAAGAAGGACCTCGAGGAGCTGCGGACCTGGGGCTCGAAGACCCCCGGCCACCCCGAGAACTTCCACACCGAGGGCGTGGAGATCACCACCGGCCCCCTGGGCCAGGGCATCTCCTCGGCCGTCGGCATGGCCATGGCCCAGCGCCGCGAGCGCGGCCTGCTGGATCCCGAGGCGGCGCCCGGCACCAGCCCCTTCGACCACTTCACCTACGTCATCGTCTCCGACGGAGACCTGCAGGAGGGCGTCTCCTCCGAGGCCAGCTCCCTCGCGGGCACCCAGCAGCTCGGCAATCTGATCGTGCTCTGGGACGACAACGAGATCTCCATCGAGGGCGACACCTCCATCGCCTTCACCGAGGACACCGCCGCGCGCTACGAGGCCTATGGCTGGGACGTGCGCACCGTGGACTGGACCCACGGGGGGACGGAGTACGGCGAGGACGTCGCCGCGCTCAAGGACGCGATCCTCGAGGGCCAGAAGGTCACCGACAAGCCCACCTTCATCCGCCTGCGCACCATCATCGGCTGGCCGATCCCGGAGCTGGCCGGCTCGCACTCCGTGCACGGCGCGAAGCTCGGTGCCGAGGGCGTCAAGGGCCTCAAGGAGGCCGTCGGCTTCGACCCCGAGCAGACCTTCCAGGTCGACGAGGATGTGCTGTCCCACACCCGCGCCCTCGCGGACCGTGCCGCGGAGAAGAAGGCCGAGTGGGACAAGGGCTACCAGGCATGGCGCTCAGCGAACTCGGAGAAGGCCGCGCTGCTGGACCGCCTCGTCGCGCGCGAGCTGCCGGGCGGCTTCGCCGACGCGTTCCCGACCTTCGAGGCCGACGAGAAGGGCGTCGCCACCCGCGCCGCCTCCGGCAAGGTCCTCGGCGAGCTCGCCGCGGTCATGCCCGAGCTGTGGGGCGGCTCCGCCGACCTCGCCGGCTCGAACAACACCACCATGAAGGGCGAGCCGTCCTTCCTCCCCGCCGAGCTCAGCTCCTCCGAGTTCGCGGGCGACCAGTACGGCCGCACGCTCCACTTCGGCATCCGCGAGCACGGCATGGGCGCGATCCTCTCCGGGATCTCCCTGCATGGACTGACCCGCCCCTACGGCGGCACCTTCTTCCAGTTCGCGGACTACATGCGCGGCTCCGTGCGCCTCGCCTCGCTGATGAAGACCCCGGTCACCTACGTGTGGACCCACGACTCCATCGGCCTGGGCGAGGACGGCCCGACCCACCAGCCGGTCGAGCACTTCGCCGCCTACCGCGCGATCCCGAACCTCTCGATCGTCCGCCCGGCGGACGCGAACGAGACCGCGCAGGCGTGGAAGGTGCTGCTGGAGCGGGACAACGGCCCCGTCGGCCTGCTCCTGTCCCGTCAGGCGCTGCCCACCTTCGACCGCAGCGAGTACGCCGGCGCGGAGAACGTCGCCAAGGGCGGGTACGTGATGAAGGACGCCTCCACCGGCGAGCCGAAGGTGATCCTCATCGCGACCGGCTCCGAGGTGCAGTACGCGGCCGAGGCGCAGAAGCGCCTCGAGGCCGAGGGCACCCCCACCCGCCTGGTCTCCATGCCGTCCGTCGAGTGGTTCGACGAGCAGGACGACGAGTACAAGGAGTCGGTGCTCCCCTCCTCCGTGACCGCTCGCGTCACGGTCGAGGCCGGCATCGCCATGCCCTGGTACCGCTTCCTCGGCGCGCACGGCCGGGCCGTGTCGCTCGAGCACTACGGTGCCTCCGCTGATGCGAAGACGCTGTTCCGCGAGTACGGCTTCACTCCCGAGGCGGTCGTCGAGGCCGCCCGGGAGTCCCTGGCCGCCGCCGGCGCCTGATCCGCCGCGGGGGCGGGACCCCAGGGTCCCGTCCCCGCGTCTCTCTCCCCTGCCACCCCGGGGACCTGCGATGTTCCGTCGGACACCTCCTGGTATCCGCGCCCGCCGGTCCCCGTTGCCCCCGATGACACCAGCGTCGACCCAGGGCGCGCCGCGCCCGGAAGGAACGTCATGACCCAGAACCCCTCCACCCAGGCCCTCTCCGATGCCGGAGTCTCCATCTGGCTCGACGACCTCTCGCGCAAGCGCCTGCAGACGGGCAACCTCGCAGAGCTGCTCGCCACCCGCAACGTCGTGGGCGTGACCACGAACCCCTCGATCTTCCAGGCCGCGATCTCCGGCTCCGACGAGTACGACGCCGACATCGCCCGCCTCGCCGGCGAGGGCAAGGACGTCGACCAGGTCATCGAGGTGCTCACCACCGACGACGTCCGGAACGCCGCGGACCTGCTCGCCGACACCTACGCCTCCTCCAAGGGCTTCGACGGCCGCGTCAGCATCGAGGTCGATCCCCGTCTCGCGCACGAGACCGAGAAGACCATCGCGCAGGCCGAGCGCCTCTTCGAGGTCGTCGGCCGCGAGAACGTGATGATCAAGATCCCCGCGACCGAGGCGGGCCTGCCCGCGATCACCGCCGTGATCGCCGCCGGCATCAGCGTCAACGTCACCCTGATCTTCTCCGTCGAGCGCTACGAGGCCGTCATCGACGCCTACCTCGCGGGCCTGGAGAAGGCCGCGGAGGCCGGCAGGGACCTCTCGAAGATCCACTCGGTCGCCTCCTTCTTCGTCTCCCGCGTGGACACCGAGATCGACGCACGCCTGGACGCCCTCGGCGGCGACGCCATCTCCCTCAAGGGCCAGGCCGGCGTCGCCAACGCCCAGGCGGCCTTCGGCGTGTACCTCACCGCCTTCGGCTCCGAGCGCTTCACGACCCTCGCCGACAAGGGCGCGAACGTGCAGCGCGCCCTGTGGGCGTCGACCGGCGTGAAGAACCCCGAGTACTCCGACACCCTCTACGTGGACAACCTGGTCGCCGACCCGACCGTGAACACGATGCCGGAGAAGACCCTCGAGGCCGTCGCCGACCACTCCGAGCCCAAGGCCGCGCTGTCCGCCGAGACCGCCGCCGCCGGCGAGGCCGCGCTGGAGCGCGTGGGCGAGGCCGGGGTCGACCTCGCCGACGTGTTCGCGGTGCTCGAGCGCGAGGGCGTGGAGAAGTTCGAGAAGGCCTGGAACGAGCTGCTCGAGACCGTCTCGGCGTCCGTCGAGGCCGCGCGCGCCTGATCCCTCCCGGTGAGCACGGGTCCGCCGCGGTGCGGGCACGTGCTCACCCCGTCCGTGTCCGAGAAAGGACCATCGTGACCGACTCCCCCGCTCCCTCCGCAGCAGCCGGTGCGCCGAACCCGCTGCGCGATCCCCGTGACCGACGGCTGCCGCTGATCGCCGGGCCCAGCTCCATGGTGATGTTCGGCGTCACCGGCGACCTCGCCCGCAAGAAGCTGCTGCCGGCGATCTACGACCTCACCCACCGCGGTCTCCTCCCGCCGAGCTTCGGCCTGGTCGGCTACGGCCGCCGCGAGTGGTCCGACGACGACTTCGCCGAATACGTGAAGAAGTCCGTCTCCGAGCACTCCCGCACCGGCTTCGACGAGAGCGTCTTCGAGCAGCTGCGCGGCGGCCTCCGCTTCGTCACCGGCACCTTCGACGACAGGGCCGCCTTCGAGCGCCTCACCGAGGTCGTCGGGGAGCTGGACCGCACGCGCGGCACCGGCGGCAACCACGCCTTCTACCTCTCGATCCCGCCGGACGCCTTCCCGCAGGTGTGCGGGCAGCTGGCCGAGTCGGGCCTGAACACCCCGCAGGACGGCTCCTGGCGCCGCGTCGTGATCGAGAAGCCCTTCGGCCACGACCTCGCCTCCGCTCGCGAGCTCAACGACGTGGTGGAGAAGGCGTTCCGTCCCGAGGACGTCTTCCGCATCGACCACTACCTGGGCAAGGAGACGGTCCAGAACATCCTCGCGCTGCGCTTCGCGAACCAGATGTTCGAGCCGATCTGGAACTCCGCCTACGTCGACCACGTGCAGATCACGATGGCCGAGGACATAGGCATCGGCTCGCGCGCCGGCTACTACGACGGCATCGGCACCGCCCGCGACGTCATCCAGAACCACCTCCTGCAGCTCCTCGCGCTCACCGCGATGGAGGAGCCGGTCACCTTCCGCGCCGGCGACCTGCGCGCGGAGAAGGAGAAGGTCCTCGCCGCCGTCGAGCTGCCGGAGGACCTCGCCGCGCACACCGCGCGCGGCCAGTACGTCGGCGGCTGGCAGGGCGGCGAGGAGGTGCGCCCCTATCTCGAGGAGGACGGCATCCCCGCCGACTCCACCACCGAGACCTTCGCGGCGATGCGCCTCGACATCGCGACCCGCCGCTGGGCCGGGGTGCCCTTCTACCTGCGCGCCGGCAAGCGCCTGGGACGTCGCGTCACCGAGATCGCGGTCGTTTTCAAGCGTGCGCCCTTCCTGCCCTTCCACTCCACGGACACCGCGGACCTGGGCCAGAACGCGATCGTGATCCGCGTCCAGCCGGACGAGGGCGTGACCATGCGCTTCGGCTCGAAGGTCCCCGGCACCCAGATGGAGGTGCGGGACGTGACGATGGACTTCGCCTATGGCATGAACTTCACCGAGGAGTCCCCGGAGGCTTACGAGCGGCTGATCCTGGACATGCTGCTCGGCGACCCGCCGCTGTTCCCGCGGCAGAAGGAGGTCGAGCTCTCCTGGAAGATCCTCGACCCCATCACAGAGTTCTGGGCCGAGAACCTCGACCCCGCGCCGTACCGGCCGGGCTCCTGGGGCCCCGACACCGCACACGACATGCTCGCCCGTGACGGGCGCACCTGGAGGCGACCGTGATCACCACCCTGACCGACACCACCGCGTCGGCGGTCGACAAGACCATGACCGAGATGCGGGAGACCTTCGGCGAGAACACCATCGGCCGGGTCCTCACGCTCATCATCATCGCCACCGGCGACATCGAGGAGCCGCTCGAGGCGGCGATCGCCGCGAGCCACGAGCACCCCGCCCGGGTGCTCGTGGTCGACGCTGATCCCGAGGCGGAGACCTCCGGGCTCGACGCCGAGATCCGCGTGGGCCGTGACGCCGGCGCCGGCGAGATCGTGATCCTCCACGCCCGCGGCGACGTGCTGTGGTCGCTGGACACGCTGGTGATGGCGCTGCTGCTGCCGGATGCGCCGATCGTGACCTGGTGGCCGGAGAACGCTCCGTCCTCCCCCGTCCACGACGTGCTCGGCTCCATGTCGCAGCGCCGCATCACCGACTCCGCCGCCTGCGCGGACCCGCTGGGGACGCTGAAGCGTCTGCGCCGCGGCTACGCCAGCGGCGACTCGGACTTCGCCTGGGCGCGGCTGACCCGCTGGCGCGGCCTGGTCGCGAGCGCCTACGAGGTGCCGCCGGTCTCCGTCCCCAGCTCCGTCGAGGTCCTCGGCACCGAGGGCAACCCCTCGGTGCTGCTGATGGCGAGCTGGCTGCAGCACACCCTCGGCGTCGAGGCGTCGATCCTCCCGCCGCCCACCGACGATCCCGACTTCGCCGGGGTGCACGGCGTGCGCCTGGTGCGCGAGGACGGCACGATCGAGCTCACCCGCGTCAGCGACGACTCGATCGTCATGAAGCTGCCGGGCGACGACTCCGGCCAGCACGTGACGATGCCCCGCCGCACCCTCGCGGAGCTCGTCACCGAGGAGCTGCGCCGCCTGGACCCCGACGAGGTCTACGGCGAGGTGCTCGGCGCCGCCTTCTCCGACATCTCCGACACGGCGACCTTCGCCAGCGGCAAGCCCGCCCCGCAGGACGTCGTGGTCGCCGATGCGGAGGCGGTCGCCCAGACCGCCGCCACAGCCACCGCGGAGCAGCTCGCCGCCGCGCTCGAGAAGCGCCCCGTCGCGCACCTGGTGCTCACCGGCGGCACCGTCGGCACGCTCACCGCCGCGGCCCTGCCCCCCGCGCTGGTGGACGCCGGCGTGGACGTCGCCCGCCTGCACCTGTGGTGGGGCGACGAGCGCTTCGTCGAGCCGGACTCCGAGGAGCGCAACGAGGTGGGCGTGCGCGCCTCGCTGCTGGACGTGCTGCGCGAGGAGCACGACCTCCCGGCCCGCAATGTCCACGTCATGCCCTCCCCCGCCGACGGCATGTCCCTCGAGGACGCCGCCGCCTGGTACGGGCAGCAGCTGGACCAGACGGGCGGCGACGAGCCGTTCCGCACCCGCGGGCAGGCGTTCTTCGACGTGCTGCTGCTCGGGGTCGGCCCCGACGGTCACATCGCCTCGCTGTTCCCGCAGCACCCCGCCCAGGAGAAGGTGCTCGGCAGCGCCGTCGCGGTGACCGGCTCTCCGAAGCCGCCCTCGCAGCGGATCTCGCTGACCTGGCCGGTGCTGAACTCGGCCCGCCACGTGGCGCTGCTCGTGGCCGGCGCGGAGAAGGCCGAGGCGGTGCGCGCCGCGCACGACGGCGTGGACCCGTGGGAGGTGCCCGCCTCGGCGGTGCGCGGCCTCGACTCCACCACCTGGGTGCTCGACGAGGCGGCCGCCGAGCGCAGCGCCCGCTGACCCCGGCTCCCCCGGGAGCACGCAGAACGCCCGAAGGGCCGGTCACCGCGAGGTGGCCGGCCCTTCGGCCTGTACGGGCCCAGAGATCCGGGGATGCAGGACGGGCCGTCCCCGAGGGGACGGCCCGTTCGCAGAGCAGAGGTGCGGCGGTCGCCGCACGAGGGTGTCAGAGCATCGTCTCGATGATGCCGAGGCCGACGGCGCTCGCGCCCCAGAGGACGGCGACGGTCACGGTGAGGCGGTTCAGGTTCCGCTCGGCGACGCCCGAGGCGCTCGCGGAGGAGGAGACGCCGCCGCCGAACATGTCCGACAGGCCGCCGCCGCGCCCCTTGTGCAGGAGCACCAGCAGGATCGTCAGCAGCCCGAACACCGCCAGGAGGATCTGGAGGACGAGCTTCAGCAGGGACAGGTCCACGAGGGGGTCACCCTTCCACGGAGACGGACGGACCGATCCAGCATACGGCACGGGCCGGGTCCGTCGAGGACCCGGCCCGCGTGGGGAGGCTTACCTTCAGCCCTGGAAGCCGGCGATCTTGGCGAATTCCTCGGCCTTCAGCGAGGCGCCGCCGACGAGGGCGCCGTCGACGTCGGCGCGCTGCATGAGCTCGCCCACGTTCGAGGACTTCACGCTGCCGCCGTAGAGGACGCGGACCGCGTCGGCGACCGTGTCGCCGTGCATCGCGCGCAGCGCCTCGCGGATCGCGGAGCACACCTCCTGCGCGTCGTCCGGGGTCGCGACCTCGCCGGTGCCGATCGCCCACACGGGCTCATAGGCGATGACGATCTTCGCGGCCTGCTCGGCGGTGATGCCCTCCATGCCGCCCTCGAGCTGCGCGAGGGTGTACTCGACGTGCTTGCCGGCCTTGCGCTCCTCGAGCGGCTCGCCGACGCAGAGGATCGGCACGAGGCCCGCGGCGAAGGCAGCCTTCACCTTCGCGTTGGTGACCTCCTCGGTCTCCCCGTGGTACTGGCGGCGTTCGGAGTGGCCGACCGCGGCGTAGGTGCAGCCCAGCGCGGAGAGCATCGCGCCGGAGACCTCGCCGGTGTACGCGCCGGACTCGTGCGCGGAGATGTCCTGGGAGCCGTAGGCGATCGGGAGCTTGCCGGCGTCGACCGCGACCTGCACGGTGCGCAGGTCCACGAACGGGGGCAGCACGACGGTCTCGACCTTGGTGGTGTCGACCTCCTTGAGCTGCTCGCCGAGCTCCTCGACCAGGGCGAGGGCCTGCTTCCAGTCGAGGTTCATCTTCCAGTTGCCCGCCATGAGCGGGGTGCGGGTGGTCACTTCTGGTCCTCCTCGAGGATGGAGATTCCGGGCAGTTCCTTGCCCTCGATGAGCTCGAGGCTGGCACCGCCGCCGGTGGAGATGTGGGAGAAGAGCGTCTCGTCGAAGCCCAGGATGCGCACCGCCGCGGCGGAGTCGCCGCCGCCGACCACGGTGTAGCCGGAGGCCGCGCCGAGCTTCTCGGCGACGGCCTTCGTGCCCTCGGCGAAGGCGGGGAACTCGAACACGCCCATCGGGCCGTTCCAGAACACGGTCGCCGCATCGGCGATCTTCTCGCCGAAGAGCTTCGCGGTCTCGGGGCCGATGTCCATGCCCTCCTGGTCCGCGGGGATCCCGTCGACGGCCACGACGGTGGCGGGCGCGTCGGCGGAGAACTCCGGCGCCACGACGGTGTCGACGGGGAGCACGAGCTCGACGCCGTTCGCCTTCGCGCGCTCCATGTATTCGCGCACCACGTCGATCTTCGACTCGTCCAGCAGCGACAGGCCGACCTCGTGGCCGAGCGCCTTCTGGAAGGTGTAGGCCATGCCGCCGCCGATGAGGATGCGGTCGGCCCTACGCAGCAGCGCGTCGATCACGCCGAGCTTGTCGGCGATCTTCGCGCCGCCGAGGACGACCACGAAGGGGCGCTCGGGCTCGTCGGTCACCTTGCGCAGCGAGTCGACCTCGCGCAGCACCAGCTCGCCCGCGGCGGCGGGGAGCAGGGAGGCGAGCTCGTACACGGAGGCCTGCTTGCGGTGGACGACGCCGAAGCCGTCGGAGACGAAGGCGTCGCCGAGGGCGGCGAGCTCGCGGGCGAAGGCGAGCCGCTCCTCGTCGGTCTTCGCGGTCTCGCCCGCGTTGAAGCGCAGGTTCTCGAGCACGGCGACCTGGCCGTCGCCGAGCGCGGCGACGGTCTCCTGCGCGGAGGAGCCGACGGTGTCGGTCGCGAAGGCGACCTCCTGGCCGAGCAGCTCGCCGAGGCGGCCCACGACCGGGCGGAGGGAGTACTTCTCCTCGGGCTCGCCCTTGGGGCGGCCGAGGTGGGAGATCACCGCGACCCGGGCACCGGCCTCGACGAGGCGGGTGAGGGTGGGCAGCGCGGCGCGGATGCGGCCGTCGTCGGTGATCGTGGTGCCGTCCAGCGGCACGTTGAGATCGGCGCGGACGAGCACGCGCCTGCCGCGCAGCTCTCCGAGCGAATCGATGGTCTTCAGCACTGTGGTGCTCCTTCAGGTGTTCGACCGCGGGACGCCGGAGCGGCCCGTCGGGACGGGGACGAGCGGAGCCCGTCGGACGCCGACCCCTCGGGGTGGCGACCGGCGGGCTCCGGGGCTGTCCTGGTCGTCAGCGGGACGACGTGAGGATCAGAGGGACTTGCCGACCAGCTGCGAGAGCTCGACGAGGCGGTTGGAGAAGCCCCACTCGTTGTCGTACCAGGAGAAGATCTTGACCTGGTTGCCGTTCACCTTGGTGAGCTGCGCGTCGAAGATCGAGGAGTGCGGGTCGCCCTCGATGTCCTTGGAGACGATCGGGTCCTCGGTGTAGCGCAGGACGCCCTTGAGCGGGCCCTCGGCGGCCTTCTTGATCGCGGCGTTGATCTCCTCGATCGTGACCTCGCGGGAGGCCTCGAAGGTGAGGTCGGTGATCGAGCCGGTGGGGACCGGCACGCGCAGCGAGTAGCCGTCGAGCTTGCCCTTGAGCTCGGGGAGCACCAGCGCCACGGCCTTGGCCGCACCGGTGGTGGTCGGGACGATGTTCAGGGCGGCGGCGCGTGCACGGCGCGGGTCCTTGTGCGGGCCGTCCTGCAGCACCTGGTCCGAGGTGTAGGCGTGGATCGTGGTCATCAGGCCCTTGACGATGCCGAACTCGTCGTTCAGCACCTTCGCCACCGGCGCGAGGCTGTTGGTGGTGCAGGAGGCGTTGGAGATGATGTCGTGCTTCGCGGGGTCGTAGTCACCCTCGTTCACACCGATGACGAAGGTCGCGTCCTCGTTCTTCGCCGGAGCGGAGATGATGACCTTCTTGGCGCCCGCCTCGATGTGGGCCTTGGCCTTCTCGGCGTCGGTGAAGATGCCGGTGGACTCGATGACGACGTCCGCGCCGATCTCGCCCCACGGGATGTTCTTCGGATCGCGCTCGGCGTATGCCTTGAAGGTGTTGTCGCCGACGGTGATCGAGTCCTCGTCGTGCGAGACGTCGTAGGGAAGCACCCCGCCGATCGAGTCGTACTTGATGAGGTTCGCGAGCGTGGCGTTGTCGGTGAGGTCGTTCACACCGACGATCTGGATGTCCGCCTGCTGCTCGAGAGCGGCGCGCAGGAAGTTGCGGCCGATGCGGCCGAATCCGTTGATACCAACCTTGACGGTCAAGGGTTCCTCCTAGTGTCGCGGTGAGTTCGCGACGTTCGAGTACTGACATGGCGCGCACGCCCTCGTACGCCCGGGCGACGCCGGCGTGTGACCGACGACCGTGACGATCTTATCAACGACCGGCACCAGGGGACGAAGGAAGATGGTCCTCGTCCACTCCGTGGTCGGTCCCGGGGATGCCGAGCTCCTCCGCGCGCTTGTCCGCGGTGGCGAGAAGGCGTCGGATCCTACCGGCCACGGCGTCCTTCGTGAGCGGCGGATCGGCGAGTCGGCCGAGCTCCTCGAGGCTCGCCTGTCGATGCTCCAGACGGAGGCGACCGGCGGCCTGCAGGTGCTCGGGCGTGTCGTCGCCGAGGATCTCCAGCGCGCGCTGGACACGCTGGCCCGCGGCGACCGCGGCCCGCGCGGAACGGCGCAGGTTCGCGTCGTCGAAGTTCGCGAGCCGGTGCGCGGTCGCCTTCACCTCGCGGGTGGTGCGGCGCTGCTCCCAGGTGCGCACGGTCTCGTGGGCGCCCATCCGGGACAGCAGTGCGGAGATCGCGTCGCCGTCGCGCAGCACCACCCGGTCCGCGCCCCGCGCCTCGCGGGCCTTCGAGGCGACGCCGAGCCGCCGGGCCGCGCCGACCATCGCCAGAGCCACCTCGGGGCCGGGGCAGGACAGCTCCAGGGCCGAGGAGCGGCCCGGCTCGGTGAGGGTGCCGCGGGCGAGGAACGCCCCGCGCCACGCGGCCTCCGCGTCCACCAGCGCCCCGCCGACGACGAAGGGCGGCATCCCGCGCACGGGGCGGCCCCGCGCGTCCAGGAGTCCGGCCTGGCGGGCCAGCATCCCGCCCTCGCGCTCCACCCGCACCAGGTAGCGGGTGGTGCGGCGGATCCCGGAGGGGGCCAGCACCGCGAGCTCGGCGCGGTGGCCGTACATGTCGGCGATGATGCCGTGCAGCCGCCGCGCGACCGCCGCCGAGTCCAGCTCCGCCTCGACCACGACCCGTCCCGCGACCAGGTGCAGGCCCCCGGCGAAGCGCAGCATCGCGGCCGCCTCGGCCTTGCGGGCGGAGGGCCGGGTCACCTCGAGGTGGCTGAGCTCCTCCTTCGCGTCACCCGTCAGCGCCATGCGTGTCCTCCTCGGTGCGGATGTCCATACCCCTGGTGGTGCGGTGTGGTCGCTTCCGGCGCGACGCGGAGCGGTCGTCGCCGCGCTCCACGTCCCCGTAGGCGTCGTCGAACAGATCACGGTACGCCGCGGCCAGGCGCACCGGGTCGTGCCGCGGCGTCCCGTCGCCGACGCTGACCTGGCGCAGCAGGGTGCGCAGCCCCCGCTCCTGCGCCGCCTCGGCGAGGTCGAGGACGTCCTCGAGGGTGGTCGGATCGGCGACGAGGGCGTCGAAGAGGCAGTCCCCCGCGTGGTCGAGCAGCACGTCCAGCATGTCGAGGCTCGTCATCCCCTCGGCCTCCTGCGCGCCGACGGAGAGGTTCGTGATGATCCCCTTCCGCGCCGGGCTCGCCGCGATCGCCTCGGCGATCTCAGGGATCATCAGATGCGGCAGCACGGAGGTGTACCAGGAGCCGGGGCCGAGGATGATCCAGTCCGCACGCCCGATCGCCTCGAGCACATCGGCGGGGACGCGGGGGCGCGGCGGGATCAGGCGCACGTCCTCGACGCGGCCCTCCGCGGTCGCGACCTGGTACTGGCCCGAGACGGTGCGGGCGCTGCCGTCGGCGCCGACCACGCGCGCCTCGATGTCCAGCGGATCCAGCGCCATCGGCAGCACGCGCCCTCGCGCGCCGAGCAGCTCGGCCATCTGGTCGAGGCCCTCGATGGGGTCCTCGAGGATCTGCCACAGCGCGACGATCATCAGGTTGCCGAGCGCGTGCCCGTCGAGCTCGCCGTCGGTGGCGAAGCGGTGCTGGATCACGTCGCCCCAGATGGACCCCCATTCGGAGTCCTCGCACAGTGCCGCGAGCGCCATCCGCAGGTCTCCCGGGGGCAGTACGGGCATCTCGGTGCGGAGCCGGCCCGAGGAGCCGCCGTTGTCGGCGACGGTGACCACGGCGGTGATGTCGTCGGTGAGCAGGCGCAGGGCGCGGAGGTTCGCGGCGAGGCCGTGGCCGCCGCCGAGGGCGACCACGCGCACGGGCCGCTGCGGGGCGCCGCGGCCGCCCCGCTGGGCGCTCGCCGAACGGTCGGCGCCGCGGAGCCGGAGACGTCGGCTGCGGGAGGCGATGCTCATTCCCGCCCCAGATCCCGGTGACGGATCCGCACCGCGTGCCCGGCGGTGCGCAGCTCGTCGCCGATCCGCTCCGAGACCGCGACGGAGCGGTGCTTGCCGCCCGTGCAGCCGATCGCGAGGGTGGTGAAGTGCTTGTTCTCAGTGCTGTAGCCGCGCAGCACCGGGGTGATCATCTCGATGTACCGCTCGACGAACTCGGCGGCGTTCGCGTCGCCGAGCACGAACTCGGCGACGTCGGCGTCGGTGCCCCGCTTGGGACGCAGTTCCGGCACCCAGTACGGGTTGGGGATGAAGCGCACGTCGCTGACGTGGTCGGCCTCCAGCGGGATCCCGTACTTGAAGCCGAAGGACAGCATCGTCACGGTCAGTCGCTGCTCCTCGCCGGTGCCGAACAGCGAGCGCATCTTCATCGTCAGCTCGTGAACGTTCAGCGGCGAGGTGTCGATGACGAGGTCGGCGGTGCGCCGGTAGCGGGCGAGCATCTCGCGCTCGCGGCGGATGCCCTCGAGCACGCCTTCCTCGCCCTGCAGCGGGTGGGGGCGGCGCACCGAGTCGAAGCGTCGCACGAGGGTGGACTCGTCGGCCGTGAGGAAGAGCAGGCGCAGGCGCAGATCGGCCTTGCGCAGCTCGTCGACGACCTCGCCGAGCTCCGTGAAGAACGGGCCGGAGCGCGGGTCGACCACGACCGCGAACCGGTTCTCGCGGCCGACGGCGGAGGCCTGCAGCTCGTAGAGCGTGCCGATCAGCTGCGGGGCGATGTTGTAGACCACGTACCAGCCCATGTCCTCCAGGGCGTGCGCGGCGGTCTCCCGTCCGGCCCCGGCGAGCCCGGTGATGATGACCACGTCGCCTCGGGTGTCCGTGGTCGGGCTCGGGATGGACTCCTCGGTCACGGGTGCTCCTTCCGGATCGGGGGTGGACGGGCCTCGCTCTCAGCCCTCGAGGATCTCGCCGGTCGCCATGTCCACGGTGACGCCGAGTGCGTCGTCCGCGGTCTCGGCGTCCGAGGCGGTCCCCTGCTCGGATGTTAGCGCGGCGGTGATCTGCGCGGCCAACGCGGGCCCGATCCCGTCGACCTCCGTGAGCTGTTCCTCGCTCGCCTCGCGGATCGCGGAGACGGTGACGAAGCGGTCCAGCAGCGCGCGGCGCCGGGCCGGGCCGAGGCCCGGGATGCCGTCCAGGGCGCTGGCCTGCATGGCCCGTCCGCGCTTGGAGCGGTGGTAGGTGATGGCGAAGCGGTGCGCCTCGTCGCGCAGGCGCTGGACGAGGAAGAGCGCCTCGGAGGTGCGGGGAAGGATGACGGGGTACTCCTCCCCCGGCAGCCAGATCTCCTCGAGCCGCTTGGCGATCCCGGCCAGGGCGATGTCGGTGATGCCGAGCTCGTCGAAGGCGCGCTGCGCGGCGGCCACCTGCGGCGGGCCGCCGTCGACGAGGATCAGCGAGGGCGGGTACGCGAAGCGTCGCGACTCCTCCTCGGTCTTCTCCGGCGGGTCGAGGTGGTGCTTCAGCCGGCGCGTGATCACGTCGTACATGGAGGCGGTGTCGTCGCGGGCGGCCGCGCCGGTGACCGAGTAGCGGCGGTACTCGCTCTTCTTGGGCAGCCCGTCCTCGAACACCACCTGGGAGCCGACGACGTTGGTGCCCTGGGAGTGGGAGATGTCGAAGCACTCGATCCGCAGCGGCGGCTCCGCGAGGTCGAGCGCCTCGCCCAGGTCCTCGAGCGCCTTGGTGCGGGCGGTGAGGTCGCCGGTGCGCTTGAGGCGGTGCAGGCGCAGCGCCTCGGTCGCGTTCTCGCCGACGGTGATCAGCAGGTCCTTCTTCTCGCCACGCTGCGGGACGCGCAGGTCGACGGTGCGGCCCACCAGCTCGCGCACCTGGTCGAGGTTGGTGGGCAGGATCGGGACGAGCACCTCCTTCGGGGCGCTCCCCTCGGTGTACAGGGTGGTCAGGGCGCGCTCGACGAGGTCCGGCGCGGTCGACTCGTCGAGGATCTCCGCGGTCCAGCCGCGCTGGCCGCGGATCCGTCCGCCGCGCACGTGGAAGACCTGCACGGAGGCTTCGAGCTCGTCCTGGGCGAGGCCGATCAGGTCGGCGTCGGTCGCGTCGGAGAGGACCACGGAGTTCTTCTCCATCACCTTCTCGAGCGCCTGGAGGTCGTCGCGGAGGCTTGCGGCGGTCTCGTAGTCCATCGCCGCGGCCGCGGCCCTCATCCGCTGCTCGATGCGGCGGGTGTACTTCGAGGTGTTCCCGGCCATGAAGTCCGCGAACTGCTCGGCGAGTCGGCGGTGCTCGTCCTCGGAGATGTCGCCGACGCAGGGCGCCGCGCACTTCCCGATGAAGCCGAGCAGGCAGGGCCTGCCCGACCGCTCGGCCCGCCGGTACACCCCCGCGGTGCAGGAGCGGATCGGGAACACCCGAAGCATCAGGTCGAGCGTCTCGCGGATCGCGCCGACCTGCGGGTAGGGCCCGAAGGTGCGGTCGCCCTTGGCGCGCGGCCGACGGGTGATGTGCACCCGCGGCACCTTCTCCCCCATCGTGATCGCGAGATAGGGATAGGACTTGTCGTCGCGGAACTTGACGTTGAACCGCGGATCGAACTCCTTGATCCACGTGTACTCGAGGGTGAGCGCCTCGACCTCGGTGCCCACCACGGTCCACTCGACGCTCGTGGCGGTAGTGACCATGCGCCGGGTGCGCTCGTGCAGGACGGAGAGGTCCTGGAAGTAGTTCACCAGGCGCTGGCGGAGGTTCTTCGCCTTGCCGACGTAGATGACGCGGCCGTGCTCGTCCCGGAACCGGTAGACCCCCGGCCTCGTGGGGATCGTGCCGGTCGCGGGGCGGTAGGTCGCTGGATCAGCCATCGCTCCGCCTGCTCAGCGGGCCGCGGCCGCGCCCGCTCGTCCGCCCTCGAGCATCGGGGCGAGGAAGCGACCGGTGTAGGAGCCCTCGACCTTCGCCACCTTCTCCGGGGTGCCGGTGGCGACGATCCTCCCGCCGCCGGCGCCGCCCTCGGGGCCGAGGTCGATGACGTGGTCGGCGGTCTTGATGACGTCGAGGTTGTGCTCGATGACGATCACGGAGTTGCCCTTGTCCACGAGCCCCTCGAGCACTTCGAGCAGCTTGCGCACGTCCTCGAAGTGGAGGCCCGTCGTCGGCTCGTCGAGCACGTAGATGGTGCGGCCGTTGGAGCGCTTGTGCAGCTCGGAGGAGAGCTTCACACGCTGCGCCTCACCGCCCGAGAGGGTGGTCGCGGACTGGCCGAGCTTCACGTAGCCGAGGCCCACGTCGACCAGGGTCTGCATCTGGCGGCGGATCGCGGGGACGGCGTCGAAGAACTCGAGCGCCTCCGCGATGGACATGGCCAGCACCTCGGCGACGTTCTTGTCCTTGAACTTCACCTCGAGCGTCTCGCGGTTGTAGCGCTGGCCCTTGCAGACCTCGCACTGCACGTACACGTCGGGCAGGAAGTTCATCTCGATCTTCAGGGTGCCGTCGCCGGAGCAGGCCTCGCAGCGACCGCCCTTGACGTTGAAGGAGAAGCGCCCGGCGGTGTACCCGCGGATCTTCGCCTCGTTGGTCTGGGCGAAGAGGGTGCGCACCCGGTCCCACACGCCGGTGTAGGTGGCGGGGTTCGAGCGCGGGGTGCGGCCGATCGGCGACTGGTCCACGTGCACGACCTTGTCGAGGTGCTCGAGGCCGGTGACGCGCTTGTGCCGCCCGGGCACGACGCGGGAGCGGTTGAGCTCCTTGGCCAGGACCGAGTACAGGATGTCGTTGACCAGGGAGGACTTGCCCGAGCCGGAGACGCCGGTGACGGCGGTGAGCACGCCGAGCGGGAAGGAGACGTCCTGCCCGGTGAGGTTGTTCGCGCGCGGCGCGACGACCTTCAGCATCCGCTCCTTGTCCACGGGGCGGCGCACCGCGGGCACGGGGATCTCCAGCTCGCCGGAGAGGTAGCGGCCGGTGAGGGAGTCGGGGTTCTGCTTCAGGCCCTCGACGGGGCCGGAGTGGACCACCTTCCCGCCGTGCTCGCCGGCGAGCGGGCCGATGTCCACGACCCAGTCGGCCGAGTTGAGCGTGTCCTCGTCGTGCTCGACGACGATCAGGGTGTTGCCGAGGTCGCGCAGGCGCTCGAGGGTGGCGATGAGGCGCTCGTTGTCGCGCTGGTGCAGGCCGATGGAGGGCTCGTCGAGGACGTAGAGCACGCCCACCAGGCCCGAGCCGATCTGGGTGGCGAGGCGGATGCGCTGCGCCTCGCCGCCGGAGAGGGTGCCGGCCGCGCGGGCCAGGGAGAGGTAGTCCAGGCCCACGTCGAGCAGGAAGCCGAGGCGGGAGCGGATCTCCCGCAGCACCTCGTCGGCGATCGCGGCCTCCCGCACCCCGAGCTCGAGGCCCTGGTGGAAGGCGAGCGCGTCACCGATCGACATCTCGCAGACCTCGGCGATGGACTTCCCGCCGACGGTCACGGCGAGCACCTCGGGGCGCAGACGCGCGCCCTGGCAGGCGGGGCAGGGCACCTCGCGCATGAACTGCTCGTAGCGCTCCTTGGCCCAGTCGGACTCGGTGTCGCCGTGACGCCGCTCGAGGAAGTGCATGACGCCCTCGAAGCCCGTGGAGTAGGTGCGCTCGCGGCCGAAGCGGTTGCGGTACTTCACGTGGACCTTGAAGTCCTTGCCGTGCAGCAGCGCCTCCTTCGCGCGTTCGGGCAGCGCGCGCCAGGGGGTGTCCATCGAGAAGGCGAGCTCCTCGGCGAGGCCGGACATGACCTCCTGGTGGCGGTCGGCGTGCCCCATGGTCCACGGGGCGATCGCGCCGTCTGAGAGGGAGAGGTCCTCGTCGGGGATCACGAGCTCGGGATCGACCTCGAGCCGCTGGCCCAGGCCCGTGCACTCGGGGCAGGCGCCGTAGGGGGCGTTGAAGGAGAAGGTGCGCGGCTCGATGTCGTCGATCGCGAGGGGGTGGTCGTTGGGGCAGGCGCGCTTCTCGGAGAAGCGGCGGGTGCGCTGCGGGTCCTCGTCGTCGCGGTCGACGTAGTCGACCAGCAGGATGCCCTCCGCCAGCCGCAGCGCGGTCTCGACCGAGTCGGTGAGGCGACGGCGCGCGTCGGGCTTCGCCGCGAGCCGGTCGACGACCACCTCGATGGTGTGCTTGTAGCGCTTGTCGAGGCTGATCTCCTCGTCCAGGCGGCGGTTGTCCCCGTCGATGCGGGCGCGGGCGTAGCCCTGGGAGCGCAGGGAGCTGAGCAGGTCCTGGTGCTCGCCCTTGCGGCCCTGGACGACGGGCGCCAGCAGCTGGAAGCGGGTGCCGGGCTCCTCCTCGAGGAGGGTGTCCACGATCTGCTCGGCCGAGGAGGAGGTGACCAGCTCGCCGCAGACGGGGCAGTGCTGCTCGCCGGTGCGGGAGAACAGCAGGCGCAGGTAGTCGTAGATCTCGGTGATCGTGCCGACGGTGGAGCGCGGGTTGCGGTTGGTGGACTTCTGGTCGATCGAGACCGCCGGGGAGAGCCCCTCGATCAGGTCGACGCTGGGCTTGTCCATCTGCCCGAGGAACTGCCTCGCATAGCTGGAGAGCGACTCGACGTAGCGTCGCTGCCCCTCGGCGAAGATGGTGTCGAAGGCCAGGGAGCTCTTGCCGGAGCCGGACAGGCCGGAGAACACCACCAGCTTGTCGCGGGGGATGTCGATGTCGATGTTCTTGAGGTTGTGCTCGCGCGCACCACGGACGACCAGGGAATCAGTCACCCCGGCATTCTAGGGGCGCAGACCGACCATCGAACAGTTGTTCGGGGGAGACAAGGGCGACATACTGTCCCCATGAACGATCATGAGTACACCGGACATGTCGAGCCGGGCGGCGAGCCCGCCGTGCGAGACTTCGAGCACCTGCAGATCCGCAAGCTGTCCGTCGGGCCGATGGACAACAACGCCTACCTGCTGACCTGTCGGTCGAACGGAGCCCAGCTGCTGATCGATGCGGCCGCGGACCCCGACGCCCTGCGCCGGATGATCGCGGCGGGCGCCGAGCACAACTGGCTGGACGTCATCCTCACCACTCACTCCCACCACGACCACGTGGGCGCTCTGGCGGAGATGGTCTCGGCGACCGGCGCCCGCACCGCCGCCGGTGCGGAGGACGCGAAGGAGATCGCAGAGAAGATCGACCTGCCCCTCGCCCACGGCGACGTGATCGAGTTCGGCGAGCAGCGGGTGGAGATCATCCACCTGCGCGGCCACACCCCCGGCTCGGTCGCGGTGCTGTGGCGCGGCGGCGAGGAGGGCGACCACCTCTTCACCGGCGACTCCCTCTTCCCCGGCGGGGTGGGCAACACCGACCGGGACCCGCAGCGCTTCGCGCAGCTGATCGACGACGTCGAGCAGCGGATCTTCGACCGGCTGGACGATGCGACCTGGGTGTACCCGGGCCACGGCGACGACACCACGCTCGGGGCCGAGCGGGCCTCCCTCCCGGTCTGGCGCGAGCGGGGCTGGTGACCTCTCCCCCGCCCGGCACCGCCGCGCCCGGCCCGGCGCGGTGCGTGCTCGGTCGCGGGGCGGGCGGAGCGGTCGTGCTGCGCGAGGTCGCGTCCGACGGCTCGGTCCTCGACGAGCGGACCTCCACCCTCGACGAGCTCCCCGCCCTCGTCGCCGAGCTCGAGGCCGTGCACCGGCCGCGCTGGGTCTGGAGCGACGCCGCGGCCTGGTACCCGCGCCTGCTCGCGGCCGGGGTGACGCTCGAGCGCTGCCACGACCTGCGCCTGGTGCACCGGATCCTGCGCCATTCCGAGCTGGTGACGGAGCCCGGTCCTCTGCGGGAGCGCACCGAGTGGGACACCCCGCTCGAGCCGGAGGAGCCGCGGCGCGATCTCGGCGCGACCCTCTTCGACCTCGAGGCCCAGCCGTCGGCCGCCCACGGCGTGCCCGACGGGATCGAGGAGACCGGTGCGGAGCTCGAGCGGCAGCTCTCGGCGATCGCGGGCGCCGGGGACCCGGCGCGGCTGCGGCTGCTGCTGGCGGCGGAGTCCGCCGGGGCGCTGATCGCGGCCGAGCTGCAGGCGGCGGGGATCCCCTGGGACGTGGCCGAGCACGACCGGATCCTCACCGAGGCCCTGGGGCCGCGCCCCTCCCCCGGGACGCTCCCCGCGCAGATGGTGCAGGTCGCCGCCGAGGTGCGCACCGCTCTCGGAGACCCGACCGTGTCGCTGGACTCGCCGCCGAAGCTGCTGCGCGCCCTGCACCGCGCTGGCATCGACGTCTCCTCCACCTCCCAGTGGGAGCTGCAGGAGCACGAGCATCCGGCGATCGAGCCGCTGCTGCGGTACAAGAAGATGTCCCGCCTGCTGACCGCCAACGGCTGGACGTGGCTGGACGAATGGGTGCGGGAGGGCCGCTACCGGCCCGTCTACGTGCCGGGCGGCGTGGTCACCGGGCGCTGGGCCTCCAGCGGCGGCGGGGCGCTGCAGATCCCGCGCCGGCTGCGGCCCGCGCTCCGTGCCGATGCCGGCTGGCTGCTGGTCAGCGCCGATGTCTCCCAGCTCGAGCCGCGGGTGCTCGCCGCCATGTCCCGCGACGCGGCGATGATCGAGGCGGCGGCCGGGAAGGACCTCTACTCGGGCATCGTCGAGGCGGGCGTGGTCGCGAGCCGGCAGGAGGCGAAGATCGGGGTGCTCGGCGCCCTGTACGGCGGGACCACCGGGGACAGCGGTCGCGTCGTGCCCCGGCTCCGCCGCACCTTCCCCGAGGCGATGGCTCTCGTGGACGGTGCCGCCGCGACGGGGGAGCGCGGCGGGACGGTCACGACCTGGCTCGGCCGCTCCTCCCCCGCCCCCGAGCCCGGCTGGGTGCAGGCGCAGCGCTCCGCGAACGGGCCCGATGCGGCCGCCGGCGAGCAGGAGCGGGCCCGTCGCTCGGCCCGCGACCGCGGCCGGTTCACCCGCAACTTCATGGTGCAGGGCACCGCGGCGGAATGGGCGCTGTCCTGGATGGCGGCGCTGCGGCTGCGGCTCGCGCAGCTCCCTGAGGTCGCCGCCGACGAGCGGGCCGACGCCTCGGGACCGGTGTTCTCCCGCCGCGCGCACCTGGCGTTCTTCCTCCACGACGAGGTGATCGTGCACGCCCCGGCCGATCAGGCGGAGGCCGCGGCCGCCGCGATCCGCGAGAGCGCCGACGCGGCCGGACGGCTGCTCTTCCCCGGCAGCCCGATCGACTTCCCGCTGGACCTCGCGATCACGGAGCGCTCGGCGGAGAAGTGAGCGCCGCGGGCCTCCCAGCGACCGCTGCCTCAGTGCGGAAGTGGCCGGCGCGGCGTGCAGCGGAGGACCACCGTCACCCGTGCCGTGCGAGGTCCGCGTAGATGCCCTCGAGGAGCGTGATCCGCCCGACCCCGAGGCAGTGCCGGACCATCGTCTCGAGCAGGCCGACGGTGTCCCCCTGCCCGCTGTCGTGCTCCCACAGCAGCTCGCGCCGCACATGGTCCTGCCCGATCACGGCGACCTCGCCGCGCGGCAGGGCACGCTGGACGCGTCGTGCCACCGTCGACTTCCCGGAGGCGGAGTTCCCGCGCAGGACGACGAACGGCGGCGCGCATCGAAGGGTCCCCATCGCTCGATCCTGGCAGACCCCCGAGCTCCGGCGCGGGTGCTACACGCCGGGGTGCCCAGGGACCAGCGCGGCGAGCTCCTCGAGCAGGGAGTCCATGCGTCGAGCGCCCAGCAGCGGGCTGAGCGGCTCGGAGAACCAGTGCTCCCAGAGCTCGTCGAGCTGCGCCGCCGTGGGCGCGACACCGGTGTCCAGCAGCTCCGCGATCGCCTGCGCCTCCGGCTCGTACTCGTCCTCGGGCATGCCGTCCGTGCCCGGGGCGAGGCCCGCCGGGTCCTCCCGTGTCAGGAGGGCGAGCACCTGCTCCTGCGTCGAGGTGCCCTCGAGCTCTGGGTTCTGGTCGTCGAGCAGCACCGATGCCAGGGTCACCGCACCGGTGGCGAGCCCGATCCAGACGCGCGGGGCTTTCACGCCTCGTCGACGCAGGAAGCCCTCGACCGCGCCATCCAGCCGGAGGCCTGCCACCCCGGCTCCGGCCATCAGACCACCGAGGCCGAGCGAGAGGGCCGCCTCGGGGAGGGTCGGCGTCCGGAGACCGCGGAGGCGCGACGCGTCGCCGTCGTCCGGCGCTCCCGGCCGGCCCTGCGCGGCGAGGAGGCTGACACCGGTGGTCAGCACCGCGGGGAGCGCGACGTATCCGACGCGCACCGGGCGCGGGAGACGGTGCACAGGGATCATCCCGAGGCCGGACGCGGCAGCCGTGCCGACGGCCAGGGACACGATGCGGGTGCGCTGGGACTGTGTCACGGGGTCCTCCTTCTCTCGCGGCGGGGCCCGCCGCGCGCCACGGGGCGTGTCGTGCCCTCGACGCTATCGGGCGATCCCGACCGTGACGGACGACGATCGTCGGTGCCCGGGGTGACCTTCGACCGCGCCTCGGCGGATGAGGGAGGATGGGCCGATGCGCCTCTGGTCACTGCACCCCCGCCAACTCGACCGCCAGGGCCTCACGGGCTGCTGGCGGGAATCGCTGCTGGCGCAGGCCGTGCTCGCCGGGCGCACTCGCGGGTACCGCTCCCACCCGCAGCTCGAACGGTTCCGGGCCCAGCCCGCCCCGCTCGATGCCGTGGGCACCTACCTCGAGGTGCTCGCCCGGGAGGCGACCGCTCGCGGCTACCGCTTCGACCTCTCGCGGATCGACCGCCGCCCCGAGGAGCTCACCGGCCACGCACCGACGGATGCCGCGGCCGGCGTGCCACGTATCCCCGTGACCCGGGGGCAGGTCGACCTGGAATGGCGCCATCTGCTCGCCAAGCTCGCGCAGCGCAGTCCCGGGAGCGAGGCGCTCACCGCAGCGCATTCCGCGCCGACGGTGCATCCGCTGTTCACCGTGGTGCCGGGTCCGGTCGAGAGCTGGGAGCGGGCGACGGATCCGGAGGGCTGAGCGCGATTCGCAGCCAGCGCGAGAGGGGCGCCCCATCAGGGACGTCCGCGAGATCGGTGCGCAGCCACCGGGCCTCGCTCAGCTCGAGCGAGGTGCTGACCTCCCTCGAGGCGGCGGTGCCGACGAGGATCGTGAGCCGGTCGCGCTTGCCCTCGGTGACCGTCTCGAGAGCCGTCACCTCCTGGAGGTCTCCCGTGATCGCGAGGGCGAGCTCCTCGGCGACCTCGCGACGTCCGGCCTCGGCAGGGCTCTCGCGGCGAGGACGATAGCGGCCTCCCGGCAGTGCCCAACGGTCCCGGTCGACGTAGGAGTGCCGCACGGCGAGGAACCGCGAAGGGTCCTCCGGAGGATGCAGCAGCACCTTCACTCCGAAGGTGCGCGGCCTGCGCACCCGCCACCAGAGCCGCCGCAGCCGGTGCCCGGCGGTCAGCGCGGCGCCCAGCGCGCGCCCGTGCCTCGTCGCCATCGGCTCAGGAGCGCTGCACCGCGCGCAGCTCCTTCTTCAGCTCCTGCACCTCGTCGCGCAGCCGCGCCGCGACCTCGAAGTTCAGGGATTCCGCGGCCTGGTGCATCTGCGCGGTCATCTCGTCGATCATGCCGGTCAGCGCGCCGACGGGATCGTCGCCGAGGTCGATCTGGCGACCCTGGATCGAGTCGACGGCGTTCGCGCGCGCCCGGTCCTGGGCCACCTTCTCCTTCCCGGAGCGGTAGTCGGTGGCCAGGAGGGTGTCGGTGTCGATGTCCTCGCGGGCCAGCATGTCCGTGACGTCCGCGATCCGCTTGCGCAGCGGGGTCGGGTCGATGCCGTGCTCGGTGTTGTACGCGATCTGCTTCTCGCGGCGACGGTTGGTCTCGTCGATCGCGTCCTGCATCGAGTCGGTGATCGTGTCCGCGTACATGTGCACCTGGCCGGAGACGTTGCGGGCCGCACGGCCGATCGTCTGGATCAGCGAGGTGCGGGAGCGGAGGAAGCCCTCCTTGTCCGCGTCCAGGATCGCGACCAGGGACACCTCGGGCAGGTCCAGGCCCTCGCGCAGCAGGTTGATGCCGACCAGCACGTCGTACTCGCCCTGGCGGAGGGAGCGCAGCAGCTCGATGCGGCGCAGGGTGTCCACGTCGGAGTGGAGGTACTGGACCCGCACCCCGTTCTCGAGCAGGAAGTCGGTGAGGTCCTCGGCCATGCGCTTGGTCAGCGTGGTCACGAGCACCCGCTCGTCGCGCTGCACCCGCTTCTCGATCTCCTCGCGCAGGTCGTCGATCTGGCCCTTGACGGGCTTGACGATCACCTCGGGGTCCACCAGTCCCGTCGGCCGGATGATCTGCTCGACCACGCCGTGGGCGCGGTTCAGCTCGTACTCGGCGGGGGTCGCGGAGAGGTAGACGGTCTGACCGGTGCGCTCGGTGAACTCCGAGAAGGTCAGCGGGCGGTTGTCGAGCGCCGAGGGCAGGCGGAAGCCGAAGTCCACCAGGGTGCGCTTGCGGGAGCGGTCCCCTTCGTACATCGCGCCGATCTGCGGGACGGTCACATGGGACTCGTCGATGACCAGCAGGAAGTCCTCGGGGAAGTAGTCCATGAGGGTGTTCGGGGCGGTGCCCGGCGCGCGGCCGTCGAGATGGCGGGAGTAGTTCTCCACACCGTTGGTCGAGCCCATCTGCCGCAGCATCTCGAGGTCGTGGGTGGTGCGCATGCGCAGGCGCTGCGCCTCGAGCAGCTTGTTCTGCCCCTCGAGCTCCTCGAGCCGCTCGGCGAGCTCCTCCTCGATCGTGCCGATCGCGCGGGAGAGACGCTCGGGACCGGCGACGTAGTGGGAGGCGGGGAAGATGTGGATGTGGTCCTCCTGCCGGATGACCTCGCCGGTAATAGGATGGAGGGTGTAGAGCGCATCGATCTCGTCGCCGAAGAACTCGATGCGGATCGCGAGCTCCTCGTACATCGGGATGATCTCGACCGTGTCCCCGCGCACCCGGAAGGTGCCGCGCTCGAAGGCGATGTCGTTGCGGTCGTACTGCATGTCCACGAAGCGGGTCAGCAGCTCGTCGCGGTCCAGCTGGTCGCCGACGCTCAGTTGCACCATCCGGTCCACGTACTCCTGCGGGGTGCCCAGGCCGTAGATGCAGGAGACGGAGGAGACCACGACGACGTCCCGGCGGGTCAGCAGCGAGTTGGTGGCACTGTGCCGCAGCCGCTCCACCTCGGCGTTGATCGAGGAGTCCTTCTCGATGTAGGTGTCCGACTGCGGGACGTACGCCTCGGGCTGGTAGTAGTCGTAGTAGGAGACGAAGTACTCCACCGCGTTGTGCGGAAGCAGCTCCCGGAACTCGCTGGCGAGCTGCGCGGCGAGGGTCTTGTTGTGCGCCATGACCAGGGTGGGACGCTGCACCTGCTCGATCAGCCAGGCCGTCGTCGCGGACTTGCCGGTGCCGGTCGCGCCGAGCAGGACCACGTCCTGCTCGCCGTCGTTGATCCTCTTGGTGAGCTCCTTGATCGCCTGCGGCTGATCGCCCGAGGGCGAGTACTCGGAGACGACCTCGAAGGGGTGCTCGGCGCGGACGAGATCGGTGACGGGACGCATGAGGACGAGCCTACGACCCGGGGCCGTCGGAGGACACGGTGCGGGGCCTCTGTCCGCTCAGGGCCGAGGGCCCCGCAGTTCCGGGTGGGGCAGCGCACAGGCAGCGCCCGGGACCGGTTCGGCCGGGGTCCGACGCGATCAGGTGCGGAGGTCGTGCTCCTCGAGGACCGCGTCGAGGGCACGCCCGGAGCGCGCGAGGAGAGCGGGTCGATCGGCCGTGTTCAGCACCAGGCGGTCCGCACGGCGGATCCGTTCGAGATCGGTGACCTGCGCCGCCATGACCGACTCGACATAGCCGCGGTCCCTGCCCCGGTCCCGGACCACCCGCTCGATGCGGTCCTCTCGCCGGGCGAGCACCGCGACGACCGCGTCGTAGTCGGGCTCGCTGTGCTTCTCCAGCAGCAGCGGGCTGTCGTGGACGATGACCCGCTCCCCCGACGCGGCCGCCTCGGCCTCCTCCTCCGCGACCGCGCGGTCCACGCGGGAGAGCACGATCCGCTCGAGGTCGGCGCGGGCCGCGGCATCGGCGAAGACGATCCGGGCCATGGCGGCGCGGTCGATCGTGCCGGCCGGGTTCCGCACGTCCTCGCCGAAGCGGGCGATCGCCTCCTCGACCCCGTCGCCGGGGATGTCCAGGACGGCCCGGGAGTGGGCGTCCAGATCGATCACGCGCAGGCCGCGTTCACGCCAGAGTGCGGCGACGGTCGACTTGCCCGCGCCGATGCCGCCGGTGAGGCCGATCCGCAGGGGGCGGTCAGGACGAGGGGGAGGAATGCTGCCGGGCATGGTCCGATGGTAGGGCGGGTCGGCCGGGTCACGGTGGCGTTCACGCCCCTGCCTGCACGGACTACGGTGCTGGGGTGGATCCTCTTGAGCTGCTCGTGACGAACGACTTCCTCCGCGTGCTGGACCTCGTGGGCGTGTTCGTGATGGGCGTGGCGGCCGGTGCGATCGCCTCCCGGCTGAACTTCGACGCGGTCGGCTTCGCGGTGATCGGCATCGTCGCCGGGCTCGGCGGCGGTCTGGTGCGCGATCTGATCCTCGACTACGGCACCCCGGCGGCCTTCGACGGGCCCTGGTATCTCACCTGCGCCCTCGGCGGAGCCATGTTCACCTTCGTCATCCATGCGGACGGCCCCTGGTGGCGCCGCCTGGTGACGGCGCTGGACATCGCGGCGATGGGGCTGTGGGCTGCGACCGGCACCGCGAAGTCCCTGGGCTACGGCCTGGACACGCTGCCGGCGATCCTGCTCGGGGTCACCAGCGCGGTGGGCGGCGGCGTGATCCGCGACGTGCTGGTGGGAAGGATCCCCCAGGTCTTCGGGGGCGGCCCGCTGTACGCGACCGGCGCGCTGGTCACCGCGGTGCTGACCTGGCTGGTGCTGGCCCTCGGCCTGCCCTCCCCGACGGTGCTGGTCGCGGTCGCCGTCGGCGCGCTGCTCGCCGGCGTCGCGGCGTGGCGCCGCTGGTCGCTGCCGGCCCATCAGGAGTGGCAGGTGACGATGTCCGCGACCCAGCTGAAGCAGCTGGTGCGCCGCACCCGTAGGGACGAGCGGGAGCGGGTCGCGCAGGAGACGGGGGCGATCCCCGTCGTCGACGTCGACCACGACGACCTCGCCGAGGACGCCGCGGCCGAGGACCTCGACGCGAGCGACTACGAGGACCGGATCTTCCCGGATCCGGCGGAGCTGCCCGGCACCGCCGAGAACGAGAGGCGCGAGGAGCAGGACTCCGGGACCGCTTCGCCGCGCTGAGGCGGCTGTGCTGCCGGGGGTCGGCGCGCCGGCCGCTCCGCGGTCCGGTCGGAGCGCCGAGGCGCTGGCCCGGGCCGGGTCAGGGCCGCAGGAGCTCGATCATCCGGGCGACGTCGTCCGCGCCGAGCTGGCCGGGCGCGGACCCCTCCCCTGCGGTCGCGAAGGTCGCACAGCTGCCGAACGCTTCGGCGGCCACGCGGCTGCTCGCCCCGAGGGTGCCCATGGAGATCGCGATGTGCGGGCCTGTCTGCTCCTCGGCGACGGCAAGACTCGCCGAGAGCAGGGTGAGCACGTCGCGGGAGGTGCGCGGGGTGACGGCGACCTTCGGGATATCCGCGCCGAGACGCCGCTGCTCGCGCAGGATCCCCGCGATCGTCTCCTCGTCGGGGGTGCCCTCCATGTCGTGGTAGGAGCCGACCACGGCGATGCCGTGACGACGGGCGGAGTCGATGACCGAGGCGACCACTGCGGGATCGAGGGAGGTCTCGATGTCGACGAGGTCGACGGCGGACTGCGTGCCCGCCCGGCGACCGGTGATCAGCGCCTGAAGCAACGAGACGAGCGCGCGGGGGCCGTAGGGCCTCTGTCCGCCCTCGGCGGTGGTGCGGAAGGTGACCAGCAGGGCGCGGTCGGCGCCGAGGGCGGCGCGCAGCGGGCCGAGCGCGGCGAGGACCGCCTCGCGGTGGTGCTCGGCGTCCTCGAGGTCGGGGCGGAAGCGGTCCAGGCGCCACTCGACCACGCGGGCCGGGGTCGCGCTCGCCGCCTCGGCCTGGGCGAGCAGGGCGTCGAGGTCGTCGCCCACCAGCGGCACGATGATCTCGGGGCGCCCGCGGCCGAACTCGACGCCGCGCACGGTCGCGGTGCGGCGGCGCACATCGACCATCCCCTCCTGCACGGCGGGGCCGGGTTGGTCCGCGGTGCCGGGCTGGTCCAGGGGGTCGTCCTGCGCGGCGGTCCCGGGACGCTCGGTCATGGTGCTCCTCCTTGCTCGGGCGGGCCCGGGTGTGCTCAGTCGTCGGTGATCGCGGCGTAGGCGCTCAGCAGGAGCGCGGGATCGGGCCCCTCGATCCGGGAGACCGAGCCGATCCGGTCCAGGACCACGAAGCGCAGCAGGCCGGCGCGGGTCTTCTTGTCCCGCTTCATCGCGTCCTCGAGCTTGGGCCACTGACGGTCGCGGTAGGTGACGGGCAGGCCGAGCGAGGTGAGGATGCTGCGGTGGCGGTCCACCTCGGCCTCGGAGAGCTTGCCGGAGAGGTGGGAGAGCTCGGCGACGAACATCATCCCGATGCTCACGGCAGCGCCGTGGCGCCACTGGTAGCGCTCGTTGCGCTCGATCGCGTGGGCGAGGGTATGGCCGTAGTTGAGAATCTCCCGCTCTCCGCTCTCGCGCAGGTCCGCGGAGACCACGCGGGCCTTGACCCGGATCGCCCGCTCGATCACCTCGCGGAAGGCGTCGGTGGAGACATCGAGCACCGCGGCGGGGTCCTGCTCGACGATGTCGAGGATCGCGGTGTCCTCGATGAAGCCGGCCTTGACCGCCTCGGCGAGTCCGGCGGCGACGTCGTTGCGACCGAGCCCTCCGAGCACGTCGAGGTCGGCGACCACGGCGATCGGCGGGTGGAAGGCGCCGACGAGGTTCTTCCCCTCGGACGTGTTGATGCCGGTCTTGCCGCCCACGGCCGCATCGACCATCGCGGCGACGGTGGTGGGGACCTGGAGCACGTCGACGCCGCGCAGCCAGGAGGCCGCGACGAAGCCGGCGAGGTCCGTCGCCGCGCCGCCGCCGAGCCCGATCACGAGGTCCTGGCGGCCGATCTCGGCCTGGCCGCACACGCCCCACAGGAACCCGGCGACCTGCGCGGTCTTGGCCTCCTCGCCGTCGGGGACCTCGGCGGCGAAGGACTGCCGCCCCGTCTCCTCGATCCCGGCGCGGACCTGCTCGGCGACGTCGCGCAGGCTCGGCTGGTGCACGATCACCACGCGCCGGGCGCGCTCGGGCACCAGGGCCGGGATCTGCTCGAGCAGGCCCCGTCCCACGTGCACGTCGTAGCCGCCGGTGGGCGTGGTGACGGGGATGACGGTGGTGCTCATTCGGTCTCCTCCTGGGGGCGCGCGGGCCTCTGAAGCTGCAGGGCGTCGATGATGGCGAGGGCCACCCGGTCCGGGCTGCCGAGGGCGGCGTCGATGCGGTGGGTCGCCAGTCCACGATAGGTGTCCGCCCGGGCGGCGGCGAGCTCGCGCCAGCGGGCCATGGGATCCTCGCCGGACAGCATCGGGCGGCCGACGCCGTGGGCGAGCCGGCGCGAGACCGTCTCCTCGTCGATCTCGAGCAGCACCACGGGCAGGTCGCGCAGGGTCGAGGCGGCGCCGGCGTGCATCGGGGCGCCGCCTCCGAGGGAGAGCACGCCCCGCTGGTGCGCGACAGCGCGGACGAGCGAGCGGGCCTCCCGTTCGCGGAAGGCGGGCTCCCCCTCGTCCGCGAAGATGTCCGGGATCGTGCGTCCGGCCTCCTGGACGATCAGCGCGTCGAGGTCGGCGAAGGGGACGCCGAGGCGCGCGGCCAGGGCGCGTCCCACGCTGGTCTTCCCGGCGGCCATCGGACCGATCAGGACGACCACGGGACCGGTCACGAGGTGGAGCCCTCCCCACGGCGGACGAGCCCGGCCTGGAGGTCGAGCGTGCCCTCGAGGTGGGCGCGGATCTCGTCGATGCTGTCCCCGCCGGTCTTCTCCAGCAGCGCATCGGCCAGGGTCAGGGCGACCACCGCCTCGGCGATCACCGCGGCCGGCGCGACCGCGCAGGTGTCGGAGCGCTGATGGTTGGCGGTGGTCTGCTCGCCGGTGGAGACGTCGACCGTGCGCAGCGCGCGCGGGACGGTGGAGATCGGCTTGAGCGCCCCGCGCACGCGCAGCACCTCGCCGTTGGTCATCCCGCCCTCGAGGCCGCCGGCGCGGTTGGTGGCGCGCGGGAAGGCGGAGCGCTCGCCGCGCGGGGAGGGCGCGACGAGGATCTCGTCGTGGGCGACGGAGCCGCGGCGGGCGGCGGTGGCGAAGCCGTCGCCGATCTCGACGCCCTTCATGGCCTGGATCGACATGACGGCCTGGGCGAGGCGCGCGTCGAGCTTGCGGTCCCACTGGGTGTGGGAGCCGAGGCCGACGGGAAGGCCGTAGGCGAGGACCTCGACGACGCCGCCGAGGGTGTCGCCGTCGGATTTCGCGGCGTCGACCTCGTCGACCATCGCCGCGGAGGTGTCGTCGTGGAAGCAGCGCAGCGGATCGGCGTCGAGCTGCTCCAGGTGGTCGGGGGTGGGCAGCGGCGCGTCCTCGGGCACGGACACGGAGCCGACGGAGAGGGTGTGGGAGACCAGCCGGATGCCGGCGGCCTGCTCGAGCAGGGCCGCGGCGACGCGGCCGGCGACGACCCGGGCCGCGGTCTCGCGGGCGCTGGCGCGCTCCAGGACGGGGCGGGCCTCGTCGAAGCCGTACTTCAGCATCCCGGAGAGGTCGGCGTGGCCGGGGCGGGGGCGCGAGAGAGGGCGGTTGCGCGCGATCTCGCGCTCGTCGCCGGTGCCGGCGTCGATCAGCAGGTCCTCGCGCGGGACGGGGTCCGCGCTCATGACCTTCTCCCACTTCGGCCATTCGGAGTTCGCGATCTCGATCGCGAGCGGGGAGCCGAGGGTGAGGCCGTGGCGGAGCCCGCCGTGGATCGTCAGCACGTCCTGCTCGAACTTCTGGCGGCTGCCGCGGCCGTGGCCGAGGCGGCGGCGCGCGAGCGCATCCTTCAGATCGTCACTGGTCAGCTCGATCCCGGCGGGGACGCCGTCGAGCAGGGAGAGGAGGGAGGGGCCGTGGGATTCCCCGGCCGTGAGCCAGCGCAGCATGTCGTCGATCATCTCATGAGCGGGACGACGTCCGGGCGGGCGTCCGCGCCGTGCGGACGCCCGCCCGGGGGCTCAGCTGTCCCCCGCGGGCGGCTGACCGGCGGGGAGCGGAACGGGGATCAGGGGCCGTCGATGCTGATCATCATCGCGGGGGCCTCGCCGTCGGTGGGGATCGGCAGCAGCGTCACCCCGACGGTGCGGCCGGAGCCGTCCTCCACGGCGGTGCCTCGCACCGGGGTGGTCGAGGTGAGATCCACCTCCCCCTCGACGGAGGTGACCGTGAGGTCCTCACGGCCGAAGCCGTCGAGCACGAAGTTCGCGCGCTCCACGGCGACGTCCTCCGTCAGCGTGGTGGGCTGCTCCTGCTCCTCTCCCCAGACGGGGTAGGCGCCGGTGCCGTTCAGCCCGTCGTTGAGCGTCGCGGCGGCCTCCTCGGGCAGCGGGGCGTCCTTGCTGAAGTAGAGCCAGTAGTCGGCCTCGGCGACGCCGGCCGGCGCCATGTAGCCGTAGTAGGTCTCCTGCTCGCCGCTCCAGCCGATCACGGTGCAGCGGGTGACCGCGCCGGGCTGGTCCAGGGCGAGGCCGTCGGTGCACGTGGCCTCGTCACTCAGGCTCGTGTCCGCGGCGTAGCCGTACAGCTGCGAGGCGACGTCCTCCGCCGTGATCGTGCTCCGGTCGGCGCGGGCGAACTCCTGGGAGCCCGTGGTGAAGACGTCGCTCGGGGCGGCGTTCGCCTCCCCGGCGGCGCCGTCCTCCTCCGCGGTGTCCTCCTGCGAGCTCGTCCGCTCGGCGGGCGCGGCGACCGCGGCGGGCACGTCCTGGGCGGGCGGCGCGGCGGTCGTCGCGACCGCCTGCGAGAATCCTCCGATGCCGAGCCCCACGAGCAGCGGGGCGCCGAGGCCGAGCGCGGCGAGGGTCCTGACCTGGTGCCGACGAGTCATCGTCGTCTCCTTCCGAGTGCGTCGGGGGGAGCATCTGTCCCCCGCGGGCTCCTCCGGACGGTCGGGACGTGGACTCCTCCACCGCCCCTGGGCGTTTACCGTTCCTTGACCTTCCGGCGAGCTGCTCGTGACCTTTCCAGCTCGGACGCCCGGGGTCAAGGCGGACTCGCCGACCCCGCACGCCGGCATCACCGGATCTTCACAGAGCGGGCCGGACAGGTCGGAGAGCGGCTGTCGGTCCGGTCCGGGCACCGATGCCGGCCCCGTGATGTCAGTCCTCGTCGAGCTCGACGGCCTCGTGCGGGGTCAGCCGCTCGACGAAGGGGACCACGTCCGCGATGCCGTCCAGCACCGCGGTGGGCCGGAAGGGGAACTGCGCGATCTCGTCGACGTCGGTGGAGCCGGTGAGGACGAGGATCGAGCGCATGCCCGCCTCGAGCCCCGACTTCACGTCCGTATCCATCCGGTCACCGATCATCACCGAGGTCTCCGAGTGGCCTCCGATGCGGTTCAGGGCGGTGCGCATCATGAGCGGGTTCGGCTTGCCGACGTAGTACGGATGGATCCCGGTCGCGGCCGTGATCATCGCGGCGACGGAGCCGGTCGCCGGCAGCGGACCCTCGGCGCTGGGCCCGGTGACGTCGGGGTTCGTGGCGATGAACTTCGCCCCGCCCTTGATCAGCCGGATGGCCCGGGTGATGGACTCGAAGGAGTAGGTGCGCGTCTCCCCCAGCACCACGAACTCGACGTCGCTGTCGGCGAGGATGAAGCCCTCGTCGTGGATGGCGGTGGTGAGCCCGGCCTCGCCGATCACGTAGGCGGAGGCGCCGGGCTGCTGCTCGGCGAGGAAGCGGGCGGTGGCCAGGGCGCTGGTCCAGATCGACTCCTCGGGGAGGTCGATGCCGCTGCGGGCAAGGCGCGCCCGGAGATCGCGCGGGGTGAAGATCGAGTTGTTGGTCAGCACCAGGAAGGGCCGCCCGTACTGCTGCAGCGCGGCGATGAACTCGGGGGCGCCGGGCAGAGCGGACTGCTCGTGGACGAGCACGCCGTCCATGTCCGTGAGCCAGGTGTGGATCGGGTGGGACTCGAGAGAAGTGGTCATGACCCTAGTGTGCCCTGCCGCGATTCTCCCGGATCGGCGCCGCCCGAACGCCGGGAACGGGGACGGCCCGGCCCCCGCGAGTCGCGAGGACCGGGCCGTCGGGTGATCCGAGGATCAGTTGCCGGTGAGCTTGGCGCGCAGGGCGGCCAGGGCCTCGTCGGAGGCGAGGGTGCCCTCGTCCGAGGAGCTCGACTGGTAGGAGGACTGCGCGGCGGGCGCGGACTCGGACGAGGAGGAGGTCGAGGCGGCGGCCGGAGCGTTCGCGGACTCCTCGTCGGCGCGGATCGCCTCGGCGACCTGGGCCTTGTGGGCGGTCCAGCGCTCGTACGCGGCCGCGTACTGGGCCTCCCACTCCTCGCGCTGGGCGTCGTAGCCCTCGAGCCACTCGTTGGTCTCCGGGTCGAAGCCCTCGGGGTACTTGTACTCGCCGTTGGCGTCGTACTCCGCGGCCATGCCGTAGAGCGCGGGATCGAAGGTGGTGTCGTCGCCCTCGGGGTCCACGCCCTCGTTCGCCTGCTTGAGGGAGAGGGAGATGCGGCGACGCTCGAGGTCGATGTCGATGACCTTGACGAAGACGTCCTGGTCGACGGTGACGACCTGCTCGGGCAGATCCACGTGGCGCTGGGCCAGCTCGGAGATGTGCACGAGGCCCTCGATGCCGTCCTCGACGCGGACGAAGGCGCCGAAGGGGACGAGCTTGGTGACCTTGCCGGGCACGACCTCGCCGATGGCGTGGGTGCGGGCGAAGAGCTGCCAGGGGTCCTCCTGGGTCGCCTTCAGCGACAGGGAGACGCGCTCGCGGTCCATGTCGACGTCGAGGACCTCGACCTTGACCTTCTGGCCCACCTCGACGACCTCGGAGGGGTGGTCGATGTGCTTCCAGGAAAGCTCGGAGACGTGCACCAGGCCGTCGACGCCGCCGAGGTCGACGAAGGCGCCGAAGTTGACGATCGAGGACACGGCGCCCTCGCGGACCTGGCCCTTCTGGAGGGTCTGCAGGAAGTCGGAGCGGACCGCGGACTGGGTCTCCTCCAGGTAGGCGCGGCGGGACAGGACCACGTTGTTGCGGTTCTTGTCCAGCTCGATGATCTTCGCCTCGATCTCCTGGCCGACGTAGGGCTGCAGATCGCGGACGCGGCGCATCTCCACGAGGGAGGCCGGGAGGAAGCCGCGCAGGCCGATGTCGACGATGAGGCCGCCCTTGACGACCTCGATGACGCGACCGGTGACGACGCCCTCGTCCTCCTTGATCTGCTCGATCGAGCCCCAGGCGCGCTCGTACTGGGCGCGCTTCTTGGACAGGATCAGGCGACCCTCCTTGTCCTCCTTCTGGAGGACGAGGGCCTCGATCTCGTCGCCGACCTCGACCTCGTCGGCCGGGTCGACGTCGTGCTTGATGGACAGCTCGCGCGAGGGGATGACGCCCTCGGTCTTGTAGCCGATGTCCAGGAGGACCTCGTCGTGATCGACCTTCACCACGGTGCCTTCGACGATGTCGCCGTCGTTGAAGTACTTGATGGTGGCATCGATGGCGGCCATGAGCTCGTCGGCGTCACCGATGTCGTTGATGGCGATCTGGGGGGTCGTGGTGTCGGTCATGTAGGTATGGACTCCGTCGGGACAGGAAATGAGTAGGGTCGGGGGACGTGCTCCGCCCGTCGGCGGGACCAGGGGTCCGGGCCGGGAGGACGGTTCGCTCGTGCACCGGGGCGCACAAGCCTCAGACAGCCTACCAGCGATCCACCCCGGCGCGCGAGGGTTCCGGCGAGCGGTCCGCGGCGCGCCGGTGTGATGTCCGCCCCGTCCGGCGACGGGGCGGCGACGGAGGCACCAGTCCTCAGTGGGCCGCCTCGCGCCAGGTGCGTCCCACCCCGATGCCGACCTCGAGCGGGACCGAGAGCTCGTAGGCCGAGTCCATGCCGTCCTCGACGATCTCCCGCACCTGCTCGACCTCGCCGGGGGCGACCTCGAGCACGAGCTCGTCATGGACCTGGAGCAGCATGCGCGAGCGCAGCCCCGCCTCGCGCATCCGCTCCTCGACGGCGAGCATCGCGAGCTTGATGAGGTCCGCGGCGCTGCCCTGGATCGGGGAGTTCAGCGCGACCCGCTCGGCGTTCTCGCGACGCTGCCGGTTGTCGCTGGTGAGGTCCGGGAGATAGCGGCGCCGGCCGAGGATCGTCTCGGTGTAGCCGGTCTCCCTGGCCTTCTCGACGCTGCGGTGGAGGTAGTCGCGCACCCCGCCGAAGCGCTCGAAGTAGCCGTCGCGCAGCGCGGTCGCTTCCGCGCGGGAGATCCGCAGCTGGCGGGAGAGGCCGAAGGCGGAGAGCCCGTAGGCGAGGCCGTAGCTGACCGCCTTGGTCTTGGAGCGCATGGCCGGATCGACCGCGTCGGGGCTCACTCCGAACACGCGCGAGGCGACGAAGTTGTGGAGGTCCTCCCCGGAGCGGAAGGCCGCGATCAGCCCCTCGTCCTCGGAGAGGTGGGCCATGATGCGCATCTCGATCTGCGAGTAGTCCGCGGTCATCAGCGACTCGAAGCCTTCGCCCGCGACGAAGACGTCGCGGATCCGCTGCCCCTCGGAGGTGCGCACGGGGATGTTCTGCAGGTTCGGCTCGGTCGAGGCGAGCCGACCCGTCGCCGCGGCGGTCTGCTGGAAGGTGGTGTGGACGCGGGAGCCGGTGTCCATCTCCTTGTCCAGGCCCACGAGATAGCCGGTCAGCTTGCTCATCTCGCGGAAGCGCAGCAGCCAGGAGAGGAAACGGTGGCCGGCGGAATCCGGGTCGAGCGACTCCCTCAGATCGGTGAGGGACTCGGCGTCGGTGGAGTGGCCGGAGGAGATCTTGCGCGTGGTGGGCAGGGCGAGGGTCTCGAAGAGCACCACCTGCAGCTGCTTCGGGGAGGCGAGGTTGACCTCCTCCCCCACGATCTCGCCGGCCTCGCGCCTGGCCTGGGCGACGAAGCCCTCGAACTCCTCGCGCAGGGACTGCAGCGCGGCGTGGTCGATCGCGATGCCGCGGGAGTGCATCGTCTCGAGCACCCGCTGGAGGGGGCGCTCGAGGTCGTCGAGGATGCTCCCCGCCCAGGGGGCGGCCTCGATCCGGTCCGCGAGCTCCGCGGCGGCGGGGTGCAGGGCGGAGACGGCGCTCGCGAGGCGGTCCTCAGCCCGGGCGATGTGCTCGGCGCGGGTCTCCGCGCTCTCCTTCTTCAGGGTCGACTCGGCGGGCTTGCGCGGCTTCGGCTCGAAGCTCGCGCCCGCGAGATCCGCGGCGAGGGCCTCGGTGTCGTAGCTGCGGGCGCCGGGGCGCAGCACGAAGGACTCCAGCGCCAGGTCGCGCACGCCGTCCCCGAGGCGGTAGCCGTTCTCCGCCAGGCGATCGCGCAGGGCGGGGACGTCCGCGATCCGCAGCTCCCGGGAGCCCTCGAGGGCCGCGCCGAGCAGCTCGGAGGCCTCGGAGTCCAGGGCGCCGAGCGCGGCGGCGCCGGCCTGCTCCGGGGTCGCCAGGCCCAGCAGCGCCCCGCCGCGCACGTCCTCGACGAGGTCGAGGGAGAGCGGGGCGTCCTCCTCGCCGAGCAGGGAGGCGAGGGAGGCGGCATCGCGCAGGCGCAGCACGTCGGCCTCGGGCTCGGGGGCCGCCTCCTCGGCCACGTCCTCGCCCAGCAGCGCGGCGGGGAGGTCGCGGCGGATCGTGTCGCCGAAGGCGAGGTCATCGAACACCTCGAGCACGCGGGCGCGGTCCCCGCCGCCGAGGGCGTAGTGCCCGGGGTCCTCGGGCAGCTCGAGGGTGGTGAAGGCGGCGTTCATCAGCCGGTTGCGCCTGACGTCCTCCATGTGGTCGCGCAGGGACTGGCCGGCCTTGCCCTTGATCTCCTCGGCGTGCGCGAGCACGCCGTCGAGCCCGTCGTACTGCACGATCCACTTCGCGGCGGTCTTCGGGCCGACGCCGGGGACGCCGGGGAGGTTGTCCGCCGCCTCGCCGACGAGCGCGGCGAGGTCCGGATAGCGCTCCGGCGGGATCCCGTACTTCTCCTCGACGGCGGCGGGGGTCATCCGGCGCATCTCGGTGACGCCCTTGACGGGCTGGAGCAGGGTGACCTTCTCCCCCACCAGCTGGATGGCGTCGCGGTCGCTCGAGACGATCAGCGCCTCGTGGCCCTGCTCCTGCGCGCGCGTGGCGAGGGTGGCGATGATGTCGTCGGCCTCGTAGTCCTCGTAGGTCAGCCAGCGCACGCCGAGCGCGTCCAGCACCTGCTGGATCAGGCCGATCTGGCCGTGGAAGGCCTGCGGGGTCTCGTCGCGGCCGCCCTTGTACTGGTCGTAGATGCGGTCGCGGAAGGTCCCGCCGGGCAGGTCGAAGGCCACCGCGAGATGGGTGGGCCGCTCGGAGGCGACGACGTTGATGATCATGCGGGTGAAGCCGTAGACGGCGTTGGTGGCCTGGCCGCGGCCATCGCTGAAGCCGTCCGCAGGCAGGGCGAAGAAGGCCCGGAACGCCATCGCGTGGCCGTCGATCAGAAGGAGGCGCTGGTCATCGGTGTCGCTCGCACTCATGAGGAGCAGTCTCCCATGTCGCGATCACCTCCGCGCACCCGGGGGGCTGTGGCAGTCTCGGGGCATGTCCGATCAGCGCATCCGCCCCGCAGACCCCGCCACCGCCCCCGTCGGCGCGACCGAGGGGGCGCCGGCGCCGCTGGACGCGCGGCTCGCCGCCCAGCTCGAGGCGTCCTTCGCCCAGACGCTCGTGGAGCGGCTGGGCATGGAGGTGCTGACCCTCTCCCCGAGCGGCGGCACGATGCGGATGCCGGTCGCGGGCAGCACCCAGCCGGCCGGGCTGCTGCACGGCGGGGCGACGATCGCGCTGGCCGAGTCGATCGCCTCGGTCGCGGCGCTGCTGCGCGCCCGCGAGGTGCACGGCGAGGGGGCCCAAGCGGTGGGCACCTCTGTCTCCGCCCTGCACCATCGCTCGGCGCGCGAGGGCTGGGTCACCGCGACGTGCACCCCGCGCCATCTCGGTCGTCAGGTCGCGAGCTACCTGGTGGACGTCCACGACGAGGCCGGGACCCTGCTGAGCACGATCACGGTCGCGACGCAGCTGCTGCCTCCGCGCTGAGCGGCGCCGTCGCCGCCCGGGCGCGCCTCACTCGGGCGCCTCGAAGCCTCCCGCGGTGCCGGGCTGCATCACGTTCGCCTCGTTCCAGGTGTACTCCCGCAGCTGGCCGACGCGGGCGTCCGACTGCCCGCCGAGCTCGACCTTCCCCATCCGGCCGACGTAGGCGACGGTGGCCTTCTCCCCCGCCTCCAGCGCCGTGGTCATCACCCGGCGGCACTCCTCGAAGTCGGTGCACTCCTCGCTGCCGGTGAGGACGGCGTTCAGGGCCGCGGCGAGGGCGGTGCCCTCGACCGAGAGGGCGTGCTGCGCCGCGAGGCACAGCATCACCACCGCGTCGTAGCCGTGCTGCGAGTAGGCGTAGCCGCGCCGCAGGAACTCGGGATTGCGGTTGAGCATCATGTTCTCGTGGCCGACGGTGATCTCGCCGCCCGGCTCGTAGCCGGTCACGGCGGTCAGCGACTCGGGGGCGAGATCCTTCGCGACCGGCTCCTGCGAGTAGTCGATCGTCGCCGCCGGCGAGATCCGCCGCGGGAACTCGATCCTGGGCCGCTTGCCCTCGTCCAGGGTCGCGGTGTGCAGGGCGGAGAGGAACGGGGCGAGCTCCGCCCCGCCGTTGGCGACCAGCAGCGCGGGCGGGGACTCGAGGACCGCCTTCACCCGGGCGCCGATGTCACCGATCTTCCCGACCTCGTAGAACTGCTGGCTGACGACACGGCCGCTCGAGGGGTTCAGCACCTGCGTCATCTCGTTCAGGAGGCTGCGTCCCTGGAGCGTGTCCTCGGAGAGATAGGCGACGGTGCCGGCGGGCCCGGACTTCTCCCCTCCCCCGCCGCCGAGGGCCTCCTCGGCGTAGCGGGCCGCCATCACGCGGTCGTTGGGGGCGAGGCGGATCAGCAGGTTCGAGGTCTTCACCTCGGCCGCGCGGACGCCCATCCCGGAGGTGAGCACGTCGAGGATCGCCAGCTGCGCCTCGACCAGCGCGGGCATCGCCGCGATCAGGGTCTCCTCGTCGATCGAGGTGATCACGCAGGTGGCGCCGGCATCGGCCATCTCGGCGATGACCGGGGCGAGGTCCTCGCCGGGCGCCTCCATGACGTGGCGCTCCAGGAGCACGACCTCCTGGCCGAACAGGCCCTCCCAGCGGGCGTTGACGTCGATCCTCGCCTCGTCGATCGAGACCGCGATCGCCTCCTCGAACCTCGCCATCCGGCCGTAGGAGGCGCCGATCTGCCCGATCACGAGCGGCTGGTCTGGCTCCTCGAGGTCACCCGCGGTGGGCTCGGTGGTGGTGGGGCGACGGCGCCTCCCGCGGCCGATCCCGCCGCCCTGGCTGCAGCCGCTCAGCGCCCCGGCCCCGAGCACACCGGCCCCGAGCCCGCGCACGAGCGTGCGTCGCGTGATGCTCATGTGCTCGGTGTCCCCCTCCACAGGACCGGCGCGCCCCCCGCGCGCCGGTCGATGGTGCCTGCCGGCCCTCAGTCCTTGCCCTGGCCGCCGAGCTGGTCGACGACCGCCTCGGCGACCTCGCGCATGGTCAGTCGACGGTCCATGGAGGTCTTCTGGATCCAGCGGAAGGCCTCCGGCTCGGACAGGCCCATGTTGGTCTGCAGCAGGCCCTTGGCGCGGTCCACGCGCTTGCGGGTCTCGAAGCGCTCGCCCAGGTCCGCGATCTCGGACTCGAGCTGCACGATCTGCTGGTGGCGGGAGATCGCGATCTCCACGGCCGGCAGGAGGTCCGCCGGGGTGAAGGGCTTGACGACGTAGGCCATCGCGCCGGCGTCGCGCGCCCGCTCGACCAGCTCTGACTGCGAGAAGGCGGTGAGCATCACGACGGGGGCGAGGTTCTCCTCGCCGATCTTCTCGGCGGCGGTGACGCCGTCGGTCTGGGGCATCTTCACGTCGAGGATCACGACGTCGGGGCGCAGCTCCCGGGTCTTCTCGATGGCGCTCTCGCCGTCGCCGACGGCGGCGATCACGTCGAAGCCCGCCTCGGTGAGCGTCTCGACGATGTCCATGCGGATGAGGCTCTCGTCCTCGGCGACGACCGCGGTGCGGCGCGGTGCATCACCCGCGGCGGCGGTGTCCTGGGCGTCGTCGGGAAGTTCGGTGAAGTCGTCAGTCATGTCGCCCTGTGTCTGGTCGGGGCCGGCGCCCGGGTGCTCTGCACCCGTCGGCGGTGGCCGGTGGTCATCAGCGGTATCCTAGTCCAGCCCTCGGCACCCGAGGGCAGGCCGGGTTGGCGGAACGGTAGACGCGGCGCACTCAAAATGCGCTGTCCGCAAGGGCGTGCGGGTTCGAGTCCCGCACCCGGCACGCACGGGACGGCGCCCGCGGCCATCGGCCGCGGGCGCCGTCGCCGGTCCGGGGTCTCCCCCGGGCCGGACGGGCCTTCGCCCGCAGGTCACTGCTCGGCGTTCACTGGCCGGTGGCGATGCGGTCGGCCTCGATGCGGGCCGACTCGGTGCCGTCGAGGTCGCCGATGCGGTGCACGCGCAGGGTGTTGGTCGAGCCGTGGACGCCGGGGGGCGAACCGGCCGCGATGATGACCAGGTCGTTCTTCTGCAGCCCCTTCTGCTCGCGCAGGAGCTCGTCGACGACGGTGACCATCTCGTCGGTGTCCTTCTGCATGGGCACCAGATGCGCCTCGACGCCCCAGGTGAGGGACAGCTGGCGAGCGACCTCGGGGTACGGGGTCATCGCCAGGAGCGGGATGGTGGGGCGCAGCCGCGAGAGGCGGCGCGCGGTGTCGCCGGACTCGGTGAAGGTCACCAGGTACTGCGCCGAGAGCTGGTCGCCGATCTCCGAGGCCGCGCGGGTGATCGCACCGCCGCGGGTGTGCGGGATGGTGCCCAGCGGCAGGATGCGGTCGGCGCCGTTCTCCTCGGTGTTCGTGACGATGCGCGCCATGGTGCGCACGGTCTCGAAGGGGTACTTTCCCACACTGGTCTCGCCCGAGAGCATGACCGCGTCGGCGCCGTCGAGGATGGCGTTGGCGCAGTCGGAGGCCTCGGCGCGGGTGGGGCGCGGGTTCTCGATCATCGACTCGAGCACCTGGGTGGCCACGATCACGGGCTTCGCGTTGCGGCGGGCCAGCTCGATCGCGCGCTTCTGCACGAGCGGGACCTGCTCGAGCGGGAGCTCCACGCCGAGGTCGCCGCGGGCGACCATGATGCCGTCGAAGGCGCCGACGATCGAGCGCAGCGCGCGCACGGCCTGCGGCTTCTCGATCTTCGCGATGACCGGGACGCGGCGCCCCTCCTCCTGCATGATGCGGAGCACGTCGTCCATGTCGTGGGCGTCGCGCACGAAGGACAGGGCGATCAGGTCCGCGCCGAGGGCGAGGCCCCAGCGGAGGTCCGCGATGTCCTTCTCGCTCATGGCGGGGACGGAGACGGCCACGCCGGGCAGGTTGATGCCCTTGTGGTTGGAGACGGGCCCGGGGACCTCCACGACGGTGGTCACGTCGGTCTCGGTGACGTCGGTGACGCGCACGGAGACCTTGCCGTCGTCGATGAGGAGCACGTCGCCGGGGCGGCAGTCGCCCGGCAGGCCCTTGAACGTCGTGGAGACGCGCTCCTTCGTGCCGACGATGTCGTCGGTGGTGATCGTGAAGGTGTCGCCGACCTCGAGGATGTGGCGACCGTCCGCGAAGTTGCCCAGGCGGATCTTCGGGCCCTGCAGGTCGACGAGCACGGCGACGTTCTTGCCGAGGTCGTCGGAGGCCTTGCGGATGTTGGCGTAGACCTGCTCGTGGTCCTCGTGAGTGCCGTGGCTGAGATTCATCCGCGCCACGTTCATCCCGGCTTCGATCAGCGTCCGGATCTGCTCGTAGGTGTTGGTCGCGGGACCAAGGGTGCAGACGATCTTCGCTTTGCGCATGTCAACCCATCTGTAGTTCGAGTGAAGGGCCGCGGCCCGCAGGACAGCGCGCGAGCGCCGTGACAGGGCCGCGGCGTCGCGTGTACTCCGCCTAGTCTTTCACACTGTGACAGGCTTCTCGCCGGGGCGCACGGGGCGCGGGAGGGAACTGGTGCCCATCAGGTGCTCGTCGACCGCCGCCGCGCAGGAGCGGCCCTCCGCGATCGCCCACACGATGAGGCTCTGGCCTCGGGCGCAGTCGCCCGCGGTGAAGACGCCGGGCGCCGAGGTGGCCCAGGAGCCGTCGTGCACGACGGTGCCGCGTGAGGTCATCTCCACACCGAGCTGCTCGATCAGCCCCTGCTCCTTCGCGCCGGTGAAGCCCATCGCGATCAGGACCAGGGTGGCGGGCAGCACGGTCTCGGTGCCGGGGGTGGGGGTGCGGCGACCGTCGACGAACTGCGTCCGGGCCACGCTCAGGCCCGTCACGGCGCCGTCCGCGTCGACCTCGAAGCCGGTGGTGGAGGCGAGATAGGAGCGTGCGCCGCCCTCCTCGTGGGCGGTGGAGACCTCGAAGAGCACCGGGTGGGTGGGCCAGGGCTGGGACTCGTCCCGCTCGCTGGGCGGCTGGGTGCCGATGGCGAGAGTCGTCACCGAGCGGGCGCCCTGGCGCAGCGCGGTGCCGAGGCAGTCGGCCCCGGTGTCGCCGCCGCCGATGATCACCACGTCCTTGCCCTCGGCGGAGATCCGCTCCCCCAGCCAGTCGCCCTCGACGAGGCGGTTCGCCTGGGTGAGGTAGTCCATGGCGGGGTGGATCCCGGCGGCCTCCCGGCCGGGGACGGCCAGCTCGCGCGGGACGCTCGCGCCGGTCGCGAGCACGACCGCGTCGAAGCGGGTGCGCAGCTCCTCGACGGACAGCGCACCCTCGCCGGTCCCGCCGACGTCGACGCCGGTGCGGAAGCGGGTGCCCTCCTCACGCATCTGGGCGAGGCGACGGTCGACGTGTCGCTTCTCGAGCTTGAACTCGGGGATGCCGTAGCGCAGCAGACCGCCGAGGCGGTCGTCCTTCTCGAGCACGACCACGGCGTGGCCGGCGCGGGTGAGCTGCTGGGCGGCGGCGAGGCCCGCCGGCCCGGAGCCGACGACCGCGACGGAGCGGCCGGTGTGCCGGGTCGCGGGGACCGGGCGCACCCAGCCCTCCTCGAAGGCGCGGTCGATGATCGAGACCTCGACGTTCTTGATCGTCACCGGCGGCTGGTTGATGCCCAGCACGCAGCTGGACTCGCAGGGGGCGGGGCAGGCGCGGCCGGTGAACTCGGGGAAGTTGTTGGTCGCGTGGAGGCGCTCGGCGGCCTCCTCCCAGTCGTCGCGGTAGACCAGGTCGTTCCACTCCGGGATCAGGTTGCCCAGCGGGCAGCCCTGGTGGCAGAAGGGGATGCCGCAGTTCATGCAGCGCCCGGCCTGGCGGGAGACCACCGAGAGGGTGCCCTTCTCGCGGGCCTCGTAGACCTCGCGCCAGTCCATCAGGCGCACCGGGACCGGGCGGCGGGCGGGCAGCTCGCGGTCGCGGGTGCGCAGGAATCCTCGGGGATCAGCCATGGGTGGCCTCCATGATCTCGTTCCAGACATCGTTCGCATCGGGGTCGAGCCCCTGGGCCACCGCGTCGTCCCGGATCGCGGTGATGGTGAGGAAGGCGCGGGGCGCGATCTCCGTGAGGCGCCCCATCAGCTCCTCCTCGTCGGCCAGCAGCGCGGCCGCCCGGTCGGAGCCGGTGCGGGCCAGGTGGTCGCGCAGCGCCTCGAGGACGAAGCCGCGGTGCTCCTCGCGCACAGGGGCGACGGAGAAGCCCCGGGCATCGGCCGGGTTCAGGCAGGAGGGGTCCAGGTCCAGGACGAACAGGGTGCCGCCGCTCATGCCGGCGCCGAGGTTGCGGCCGGTCGGGCCGAGCACGATCACGGCGCCTCCGGTCATGTACTCGGCGCCGTGGTCGCCGATCCCCTCGACCACCAGGGTCGCGCCGGAGTTGCGCACCCCGAACCGCTCCCCCGCCGCGCCCGCCAGCAGCAGGCGGCCGCTGGTGGCGCCGTAGGCGCAGGTGTTGCCCGCGATCGGGGCGGAGGTCAGCGAGGGCCCGGTGCCGGCGCCGTGGCCGACGGCGATCACGCCGCCCGAGAGCCCCTTGCCGACGTAGTCGTTCGCATCGCCGGTGAGGTGCATGCTCACGCCGCGCGGGAGGAACGCCCCGAAGGACTGTCCGCCGGTGCCGGTCAGCTCGAGCACGATCGCGTCGTCGGGAAGGCCCGCGCCGTCGGTGCGGCGGGTGACCTCGTGGCCGAGCAGGGTGCCCGCGCTGCGGTCGATGTTCCGCACCTGCCCGGGGATCCGGACCGTGCCCGCGCGGGCATCGATCACCTCCTCGGCCGCAGCGATCCAGGGATGGTCCGGGGCCTTCTCCAGGCCGTGGTCCTGGCCGCGGCGGCGGCGCGGGAAGTCGCCGGGGTGGATCTCGGGCGCGGCGAGCACGGCGGCGAGGTCGAGGCCCTCGCGCTTCGCCTCGCCGAGCGCGGTGAGCGCCCGCTGGTCCTCGCGCAGGGCGAGGAGGTCGGTGCGTCCGATCGCCTCGTCCAGGGAGCGCAGCCCGAGCGCGGCGAGGTGCTCGCGCACCTGCTCGGCGACGAACTGGAAGAAGGTCACCACATGCTCGGCCCGGCCCGCGTAGCGGGCGCGCAGCTCCGGGTTCTGGGTGGCGACGCCGACGGGGCAGGTGTCCAGGTGGCAGACGCGCATCATGACGCAGCCGGTGACGACCAGCGGCGCGGAGGCGAAGCCGTACTCCTCGGCCCCGAGCAGCGCCGCGATCACCACGTCGCGGCCCGTCTTCATCTGCCCGTCGACCTGGACGGTGATGCGGTCGCGCAGCCCGTTCAGCAGCAGGGTCTGCTGGGTCTCGGCGAGGCCGAGCTCCCAGGGGGTGCCGGCGTGCTTGAGGGAGTTCAGCGGGCTCGCGCCGGTGCCGCCGTCGTGCCCGGAGATGAGCACGACGTCCGCATGGGCCTTCGACACGCCGGTGGCGACCGTGCCGACCCCGAAGCGGGAGACGAGCTTGACGTGCACGCGCGCGGCCGGGTTCGCGCTCTTCGCGTCGTGGATCAGCTGGGCGAGGTCCTCGATCGAGTAGATGTCGTGGTGCGGGGGCGGGGAGATCAGTCCGATGCCGGGGGTCGAGTGGCGGGTCCGGGCGATCCAGGGGTAGACCTTCTCGGGCGGGAGCTGTCCGCCCTCGCCGGGCTTCGCGCCCTGCGCCATCTTGATCTGGATGTCGCGTGCGAAGGTCAGGTACTCGCTGGTCACGCCGAAGCGGCCGGAGGCGATCTGCTTGATGGCGCTGCGCCGCTCGGGGTCGTGCAGGCGCTCGGGGTCCTCGCCGCCCTCGCCGCTGTTGGACATGCCGCCGAGGCGGTTCATGGCGATCGCGAGGGTCTCGTGGGCCTCCTGGGAGATGGAGCCGTAGCTCATCGCACCGGTCATGAAGCGTCGCGTGATCGACTCGACCGGCTCGACCTCCTCCAGCGGGATCGCGGGCGAGTCGTCGGTGCGCAGGCGCAGCAGCCCGCGGATCGTCAGCAGCCGCTCGTGCTGCTCGTCGACCGCGTCGGTGTAGGCGCGGAACTCGTCGTACTTCCTCGCGCGGGTGGAGTGCTGCAGGCGGAACACCGACTCGGGGGTGAACAGGTGCGGCTCGCCCTCGCGGCGCCACTGGTACTCGCCGCCGACGGGCAGGCCGCGGTGGGGCGGGTGCACGCCGTCGACCGGATGGGCCAGGGCGTGGCGGGCGGCGATCTCCTCGGCGATGACCTCGAGGTCGATGCCGCCGATGCGGCTGATGGTGCCGGGGAACCAGGTGTCCACCAGCTCCTGGCTGAGGCCCACGGCCTCGAAGATCTGGGCGCCGCGGTAGGAGGCGACGGTGGAGATGCCCATCTTGGACATGATCTTCAGGACACCCTTGGACAGCGACTTGGCGAGGTTCGCGACGGCCTGCTCGGGGCTGAGGTCGCTGACCACCCCGCGCTCGACGAGCTCCTCGACGCTCTCCATCGCGAGATAGGGGTTGACCGCGCTGGCGCCGTAGCCGATGAGGAGCGCCGCGTGGTGCACCTCGCGCACGTCCCCGGCCTCGACCACGAGCGCGGCGGAGGTGCGTCGGCCTGTGCGCACCAGGTGGTGCTGGACGGCGCTGGTCATCAGCAGCGAGGGGATCGGGGCGAGGACCTGGTTGGTGTCGCGGTCGGAGAGGACCAGGAAGGTCGCGCCGTCATCGATCGCGGCGACGGCCTCCTCGCAGATCTCCTCGAGCCGTGCGCGCAGCGCGGCGGTGCCGCCGGCGACCGGGTAGAGGCCGCGCAGCCGCACGGTGTGGAAGTCGGCCGTGGCGGGGTGGGCGTCGACCGCGAGCAGCTGCGCGAGCTGGTCGCTGTCCAGCACCGGAGCGTCCAGCGACAGCTGCCGGGCATGCTGCGGGGTCGCGTCCAGGAGGTTCCGGGACCGGCCGATGCTCACCCCGAGCGAGGTGACGATCTCCTCGCGCAGCGAGTCCAGCGGCGGGTTGGTGACCTGCGCGAACATCTGCGTGAAGTAGTCGAACAGCAGCCGGGGTCGGTCCGAGAGCACCGCGATGGGGGTGTCGGTGCCCATGGCGCCGAGCGGCTCGGCGCCCTTGGCGGCCATCGGGGCGAGCAGCACCCGCAGCTCCTCCTCCGTGTACCCGAAGGTCTGCTGGCGGCGCAGCACGGAGGAGCGGGAGTGGGTGATGTGCTCGCGCCGGGGCAGGTCACCGAGCGCGACCTTCTGCTCCTTCACCCAGGTGGCGTAGGGGCGGGCGGTGGCGATCTCGTGCTTGAGCTCGTCGCTGGGCACGATCTCGCCCGCCTCGAGGTCGAGCAGGAAGATCTCGCCGGGGGCGATGCGGCCGGTGCGCACCACCTCGGAGCGGGGGACGTCCACGACGCCCGTCTCGGAACCGAGGATCACCAGGTCGTCCTCCATCACCCAGTAGCGCAGCGGACGCAGGCCGTTGCGGTCCAGGCGCGCGCCGACCTGCGTGCCGTCGGAGAAGACGACGGCCGCGGGCCCGTCCCAGGGCTCCTGGAGCGCGGCGTGGAACTCGTAGAAGGCCCGCAGGTCCGGGTCCATCGACTCGTCGTTCTCCCACGGCTCGGGCACCAGCATCATCAGCGCGTGGGGCAGGGAGCGGCCGGAGAGGTGCAGCAGCTCGGCGACCTCGTCGAGGCCCGCGGAGTCCGAGCCGCCGGGTGTGGTGATCGGCAGCAGGCGGGAGAAGTCCTCGCCGAAGGCGTCGGTGGCCATCGATCCCTCGGCCGCCTGGACCCGGTTGCGGTTGCCGATCACCGTGTTGATCTCGCCGTTGTGGGCGAGGGTGCGGAAGGGGTGGGCGAGTGCCCAGGCCGGGAAGGTATTGGTCGAGAAGCGCGAGTGGACGATCGCGAGGGCGGAGGCGAAGCGGGGGTCGCGCAGATCGGGGTAGAACTCGTCGAGCTGGACGGGGGTGAGCATCCCCTTGTACACCATCACGCGGGTCGAGAGGGAGGGGAAGTAGCCCCCGGTGGCGTGCTCGACGCGGCGGCGGGTGGCGAAGACGGCCCGTTCGAGCTCGAGGCCGGTGCGCTCGGCGCGGGCGTCGGCGAGGAAGACCTGCACGAAGTCGGGGCGGACCTTCTCGGCCGAGGGGCCGACGAGCCCGTCGGTCACGGGTACCTCGCGGGTGCCGAGCAGTCGCAGGCCCTCCTCGGCGGCGACGCGCTCGAGGGTCTCGAGCACGGCGGCGCGGCCGTCGGCCTCGCGGGGCACGAAGGCGATGCCGGCGGCGTACTGCCCCAGCGGCGGCAGATCCAGACCGCTGACCTCACGGAGGAAGGCGTCGGGCAGCTGGACCATGATCCCGGTGCCGTCACCGGTGTTCTCCTCGGCGCCGACCGCGCCGCGGTGATCGAGGTTCCGCAGTGCCTCGAGGGCGTGCTGGACGATGCGGTGCTGGGGGGTGCCGCGGAGCGTCGCGATCATCGCGACGCCGCAGGAGTCGACCTCGCTGTCCGGCCGGTAGAGGCCCTGGGCGGCGGGGAGGGACGAGAAGCGGGAGGTGAGGGGGAGCATGACGCGGGAGCCCTTCTGGAGCGGCGGCCGGTGACGAGCTCGTCGAGGATCCGACGAGCGCCCGGGCCCCGGGCCGCCCTCCGCGCGCTTCGCGCCGCTGGAGGAGGGGCCCTAGGGGCCGGGTGAGGGAGCGGGGCCGGGAGAGGGAGGCGTGCCCGACTTCTCGACCTCGTCCTCGTCGGGGCCGTTGCCCTCGGTCTGGGCGGGCAGGCTGAAGGAGCCGTCGGCGGCGACGACCTCTCCCCCGCGCTTCTGCTTGCGCAGGGTGAGCAACACGAACATCCCCACCCCCACGAGCACCATGAGCAGGGCGACGAGGGTGTGGATGCGCAGCGGGCCGACCATCAGCACGGGCTCGGAGCGGATCGCGTCGATCCAGGCGCGGCCGGTGGAGTAGATCGCGACATAGGCCCAGAACACGCGGCCGCCCGCCCACTGGAAGCGGCGGCTGAGCAGCAGGAGCACGGCGAGGCCGGCGAGATTCCACAGCTGCTCGTACAGGAAGGTGGGGTGGTAGGTGCCCGGCACGCAGCCGGCGATCGTGGTCCCGTTCGTCTCGCAGGTCACGTCCCATGCCCACCAGGCGTCCAGCGGCGGGCCGTAGAGCTCCTGGTTGAACCAGTTGCCGAAGCGGCCCAGCACCTGGGCGAGCATGATGGTGGGGGCGATCGTGTCGGCCAGCGCGGTGAAGGAGACGCCCTTGAGCCGGGCCATGATCCACACCGCGAGGGCACCGCCGGCGACGCCGCCGTAGATCGCGAGCCCGCCCTGCCAGATGTAGAGCACCGAGAGCGGGTCGCCCCCTGGCCCGAAGAAGGGCGCCGGGGAGGTCAGAACGTGCCAGACGCGAGAGCCGATGATCCCGGCGATCACCGCGACGAAGACGATGTCGAAGAGGGTGTCGCCGTCGCCGCCGCGGGCCTCCCACCGCTTCGTCGCCCACCACAGCGCCACGCCGATGCCGGCGAGGATGCACAGGGCGTAGAAGTGGATCGTGAGGGGGCCGAGGGAGAGGGCGGAGATGCTCGGGCTGGGGATCATCGCGTGCACTCCTCTCGGCTGTCGGTCCTGCGGGGCTGGTCAGGTGCGGGCGCGCTCGACGCCGCCGCGGAGATCCGCCGCGACGGCCGCGAGGGCCGTGCGGGCCGCCGCGTCGTCGCCCTCGTGCTCGATCAGGGCGCGCACGAAGGCGGAGCCGACGATCACTCCATCAGCGTACGCGCCGACCTGCGCGGCCTGCTCACCGTTCGAGACGCCCAGACCCACGCAGACGTTCCTCGCCCCGGCCGCCCGGGTGCGCTCGACGAGGCCCTCCGTGGCGGTGGAGACGCTGGCCCGGGTGCCGGTGACGCCCATGGTGCTCGCCGCGTACACGAATCCGCGCGTGTGCGAGACCACATGCTCGAGCCGGTCCCGCGGGGAGCTCGGTGCGACGAGGAACACACGGTCCACGCCGTGCTGCTCGGAGGCGGCGATCCAGTCGGCGCCCTCGTCGGGAATGAGGTCGGGGGTGATCAGCCCGGCGCCGCCGGCGGCGGCGAGGTCGCGGGCGAAGGCGTCGGGCCCGTAGGCGAGCACCGGGTTCCAGTAGCTCATCACCAGGATCGCGGCGCCGCGGCCGGAGAGCTGCTCGACGGCCTCCAGGACCTGCCGAGTGCGGGTGCCGCGCTCGAGCGCGGCGGAGGCGGCCTGCTGGATCACGGCCCCGTCCATGACGGGGTCGGAGTAGGGCAGGCCCAGCTCGATCATGTCCGCGCCGTGGTCGATGAGCACCTTCGCGGCCTCGATCGAGCCCTCGAGGTCGGGATATCCGACGGGCAGGTAGCCGATGAGCGCGGCGCGGTCCTCGGCGCGGGCGCGGTCCAGGACGTCGCCGGCGCGCAGGCGGCGGGTGTCGGCGGCGGTCATCGGGCCTCCTCCTGGGCGGCGGGTGCTGCGGTGCGGGCGAGATCGCGCAGGACGGCGAGGTCGGCGCGCGCGGGATCGTCGCCCACCAGCCCGAACCAGCGCGAGGCGGTGTCCACGTCCTTGTCCCCGCGTCCGGAGAGGCTCACCAGGATCACGGCGTCCTCCCCGAGCTCGCGTCCCAGCTCGAGCGCGCCGGCGAGGGCGTGGGCGGACTCGATCGCGGGCATGATGCCCTCGGTCATGGACAGCAGCGCGAAGGCCTCCATGGCGGGGCCGTCGTCGATCGCGCGGTACTCGGCGCGGCCGATGTCGGCGAGCCAGGCGTGCTCGGGGCCGACGCTGGGGTAGTCCAGTCCGGCGGAGACGGAGTGCGAGGGGATGGTCTGGCCGTCCTCGTCCTGCATGACGAAGCTGCGCGCGCCGTGGAGCACACCGGCGGAGCCGCCGGTGATGGTCGCCGAGTGGCGGCCGGACGCGACGCCGTCGCCGCCGGCCTCGCAGCCGACGAGGCGCACGAGCGGATCGGTGTCGTCGAGGAAGGCGTGGAAGATGCCCATCGCGTTGGAGCCGCCGCCGACGCAGGCGACGACCGCGTCGGGCAGTCGGCCCACGCGCTCGAGGGTCTGGGCGCGGGCCTCCTCGCCGATGATGCGGTGGAAGTCGCGCACCATGGCGGGGAACGGGTGGGGTCCCGCGACGGTGCCCAGCAGGTAGTGGGTGGTCTCCACGTTCGCGACCCAGTCGCGGAAGGCCTCGTTGATCGCGTCCTTGAGGGTGCGGGAGCCCTGCTCGACGGCGACCACCTCGGCGCCGAGCAGGCGCATGCGGGCGACGTTGAGGGCCTGGCGCTCGGTGTCCTCGGCGCCCATGTAGATCGTGCAGTCGAGCCCGAACAGGGCCGCGGCGGTCGCGGTGGCGACGCCGTGCTGGCCCGCGCCGGTCTCGGCGATCACGCGGGTCTTGCCCATGCGTCGGGTCAGCAGCGCCTGGCCGAGCACGTTGTTGATCTTGTGCGAGCCGGTGTGGTTGAGGTCCTCGCGCTTGAGGAGGATCCGCGCGCCGCCTGCGAGGGCCGAGAAGCGCGGCGCCTCGGACAGCAGCGAGGGACGCCCGGTGTACTCGGCGGCCAGACGCCGCAGCTCCTCGGTGAACTCCGGGTCGACGATCGCCTTCTCGTAGGTCTCGGTGAGCTCGTCGAGGGCGGGCACGAGCGCCTCGGGCAGGAAGCGCCCGCCGAAGTCGCCGAAGTAGGGCCCGGCCTCGGAGCGCAGCGCCGTCGAGGGTCGGGTGAGGTCGGGCAGCACGGGGTCGGGGGTGCTCATGCCTGGGCTCCTTCCGGGAGGGGGCGGCCGCGGCGGGCGACGCTGCGGAACGAGGAGACGGCGCCGGCGGGGTCCCCGGAGGTCACCAGGGCCTCGCCGACCAGGACGGCGTCCGCACCGGCGGCGGCGTAGGCCTCGACGTCGGCGCGGGCGGCGACCGCGGACTCGCCGATGGCGAGGGGGCCGGCGGGGATGCGGCGCAGCAGGGCCGCGGCACGGTCCAGGTCGACGGTGAGGTCCTTGAGGTTGCGGGCGTTGACGCCGAGGAGCTGCGGGTCCAGGGCGAGGGCCCGCTCGAGCTCCTCCTCCGTATGGGTCTCGACCAGCGCCTGCATGCCCAGCTCGCCGGTGAGCGCGTACAGCTCCTGCAGCGGACCGTCCTCGAGCGCGGCGACGATCAGCAGCACGATGTCCGCCCCGTGGGCGCGGGCCTCGTGCACCTGGTACGGCTCGACGACGAAGTCCTTGCGCAGCACCGGCACGTCGACCCGCTCGCGGACGGCGTCGAGGTCGGCGAGGGAGCCGCGGAACCGGCGCTGCTCGGTGAGGACGCTGATCGCGGAGGCTCCGGAGTCCGCGTAGGTGCCGGCGAGCTCGGCCGGCTCGGGGATCTCCGCCAGGGCGCCCTTGGAGGGGCTGGCGCGCTTGACCTCGGCGATCAGGCCCATGGTGGTGCCGTCGCCGGCCAGTCGGGCGCGGGCGTCGAGGGCGGGGGCGGCGGCCTGAGCGCGCGCCTCGATCTGGGCGTCCGGCACGGCGCGACGCCGGGGGGCGAGATCCTCGCGGACGCCGACGATGATGTCGTCGAGAACGGTTCCGGTGGTGGTCACTCGATCCTCCTGAAGCGGGTGGGGCGGCGCCGCGCACGAGGCTGCGGTCCGCGGGGCGGGGCTCAGCCGCCGACGTACGAGATCGGTGTCAGGAACCAGAAGGCGGGGAGGTTCCGCAGCACCGTGAAGACCAGCACGACGCCGGTGAGCACGAGCACCGTCGTGCTGGAGGGCGTGAGCTCGGTGGTGAGGCCCCGCGCCCGGCGCAGCGTCCACACCCCCATGCCGATCGCGGTCAGCGGGATCGCGAGGATGATCAGCAGGTTGCTGCGCAGGGCCAGCAGCAGGTCGCCGGCGAGCAGGGAGTGCACGGCGCGGAGCGCTCCGCAGCCGGGGCACTCGATGCCCGTGAGGTGGTTGGCGATGCACAGCGGCACATGGGTGCGGAACGGGTCGAAGATCAGCTGCACCCCGACCGCGAGCGCCAGTGCGGCGCCCATGATGCCGAGCGGCAGCAGGAGCCGGTGCGCACCGCGCGCGGGTCCTCCCGCGCCGAGCTGCTCGTCCCGCTCCTGCGCCGCGAGGGTCACCGGGCGCCGGCCTCGGCAGGGGCCTCGTCGGGACGGGTCTCGGCGACGGCGACGGCCTCGGCGACCGGGTGGCCGTACTTCTTGGGCTGGCCGAGGCCGGCCTTGGACATCACGACGCCGGCCAGGATCGCGAGCACGACGATCGCGGCGCCGACCCAGATCAGCACCGTCATCTCGGGGAGGATGAGGCCCGCGGCGATCGGGACGGAGCCGATCACGATGCCCATGTTCATCGTCCACGCCGCGACGGTCTTCCCCTCGTTGTGATGGGGCGGCGGCGGCACGGTGTAGGTCTTCGACATGATCCTTCTCCAGTCTGGGTCCCGGTCGGGGCCATTGTGCCACGTCATGCCGTCGGACGACGGCATCGTCCGCGGCGTGCTGCTCAAGGCGGTCAGCGCTGCGGGGGCGTCCCGGCGCCGTCGGTCCCGGGAGCGTCGGCGGGGTCCGTCCCCGCGCGCGGCGCGTCCTCGTCCTCGTCGGGGCCGGCGAGGCTCGGGTCCTCGCCGCGGGTGAGGGCGTCCCAGGCGGCGGCGGGGTCCTCGGCGGGGTCGGCGGCGGTGGTGACGGCGGCGCTGCGGTAGCGGCTGCCGACGGGCCAGGAACCGCCTGCGATCAGCACGATCACGCCGGTGGCGATCACGGCGAGGGCCGGGACGAGGGCGATCAGCGGCCAGCTGGTCGCGTCCGCGGCGACCTCCGCGCCGACCACCCCGGTGGACTCGGCGACGGCGGAGCCGGCGGCCGCAGCGGGGTCGCGCAGCGGGGTGAAGGAGGCGAGGCCCGCGCCGAGCCCGGCGGCGATCAGGACCGGCCCCGTGAGGAAGCGCACCCAGCGGCTCGAGAGCGAGGTCGCCAGCGCCGCGGCGAGGGCCGCGAGGGCGAGGGCGAGCACCGCCGGGGCGGCGTCCGAGCCGCCCACCGCGACGTCCTGCGCGGTGCCGGCGAGGTCGGGGGCGGTGGCCTGCACCCAGGTGGCGCGCGTGGTGCCGGCCAGGGCGCTCGCGGCGACGAGGCCGCCGAGGACGGCGGCGCGGCGCGAGGGCCCGGTGCGGCGCGGTCGCTGCTCGGCGCTCATGCGGGGCGGAGGGTGTCGGCGGAGGCGGCGGCGCGCAGCGCGGCGGCGGCCTTGGCCTGGGTCTCGCGGTGCTCCATGGTCGCGTCGGAGTCGGCGACCACTCCCCCGCCGGCCTGCACGTGCGCGGTGCCGTCCTTGATCACGGCGGTGCGGATCGCGATCGCCATGTCCATGTCGCCGGCGAAGTCGAAGTAGCCGACCGTCCCGCCGTAGACGCCGCGGCGCACGGGCTCGAGCCGGTCGATGATCCGCATCGCGGAGGGCTTCGGGGCGCCGGAGAGGGTGCCGGCCGGGAAGGTGGCGCGCAGCGCGTCGTAGGCCGCGGCGTCCTCGCGCAGGGTGCCGGTGACGGTGGAGACGATGTGCTGGATGTGGCTGAACCGCTCGATGTGCATGAAGTCCCGCACCACCACGGTGCCGGGAGCGCAGAACTTCTGCAGGTCGTTGCGGGCGAGGTCCACGAGCATGAGGTGCTCGGAGCGCTCCTTCGGGTCGGCCAGCAGCTCGGCCGCCAGGTGCTCGTCCTCCTCGGGGCTCGCGCCGCGGGGGCGGGAGCCGGCGATCGGGTGGGTCGTCGCGGTGGTGCCGCGGACGGTCACGAGCGACTCGGGGCTCGCGCCGACCACGTCGATCGGCTCGCCGTCGGCGTCCTCGGTGCGCAGCAGGTACATGTAGGGGCTGGGGTTCATGCGGCGCAGCACCCGGTAGACGTCCAGCGGGTCCGCCGCGATCGGCAGGGAGAAGCGCTGCGAGGGGACGACCTGGAAGATCTCCCCGTCGACGATGTCGCGCACCGCCTCGTGGACCGCGGCCTCGTACTCGCGCTGGGCGGTGCGGGCCTTGGGCTCTAGGTCGCTGACGGTGTCGTAGACGGTCGGTCCGCCGACCGCGGGGGTGCGCAGCCGCTGACGGAGCGTCTCGAGGCGGGCGAGGGCGTCGTCGTAGGCGGCGTCCACGCCGTCGTCGGTGGCGTTGAGGTTCAGGGCGTTGGCGACCAGGACGACGGTCGAGTCGTGGGCGTCGTGGACGACGACGTCCTGGGCCAGCAGCATCGAGAGGTCCGGCAGACCGATCTCGTCCGGCGGCGCCTCGGGCAGCTTCTCCCAGTGGCGCACCGCGTCGTAGGCGACGTAGCCGACGAGCCCGCCGGAGAAGGGCGGCAGATGCTGCTGGCGGGCGGCGCGGAACGCGGAGGTCACGGCCGCGAGGGCCTCGACGGGGCTGCCGGAGGTGGGCACCCCGGCGGGGACGTCGCCGCGCCAGTGCGCGGCGCCGTCCCGCTCGGTGAGCACCGCACGGGCGCGGGTGCCGATGATCGAGTACCGGGAGGCCTCGCCCTCCCCGGCGGATTCCAGCAGGAAGGTGCCGCGGGTGCCGCCGTCGGCGGTGAGCCGGCGGTAGAGCGAGACGGGGGTGTCCTCGTCGGCCAGCAGCCGCACCGAGACGGGCACGACCCGCTGGCGTGCGGCGAGCTCGCGGAAGGTCTCGCGGTCCGGGGTGATCTCGCCCAGCGCGATGCCCTCGCGGCCGCCGATGCGCTCGGGATAGGCCTCGGGGCGGGCGTCCTCGACGGTCACAGGGAACGCTCCTTCTCGGTCAGCACGACGGCGTCCAGGCCACCGCCGTCGAAGCAGGTGTCGGTGCCGCGGTGGCAGGCGGCCCCGACCTGGTCGACCTGCACCAGCAGGGTGTCGCCGTCGCAGTCCAGCGCGACGGAGCGCACGAACTGGACGTGGCCGGAGGTGTCGCCCTTGCGCCAGTACTCGCCGCGGGAGCGGGACCAGTAGGTCGCCCGGCCCGTGGTGAGCGTGCGCCGCAGCGCCTCGTCGTCCATCCAGCCGACCATCAGCACGCGCTGGTCGCTCGCGTCCTGCACGACGGCGGTGAGCAGGCCGGCGCCATCGTGCTTGAGCCGGGCGGTGAGGGCGGGGTCCAGCGTCGGGGCGGTGCGGCCCGCGCCGGGGGCGCCGGAGGTGTCGGGGGCGGTCACAGGGCGCGCTCCAGCTCCTCGGCGCGGTCGCGGCGCTCCCAGGTGAACTCGGGCAGCTCCCGGCCGAAGTGGCCGTGCACGGAGGTGAGGGAGTAGATCGGGCGCAGCAGGTCCAGCGCCTCGATCAGCGCGGCGGGGCGGAGGTCGAAGACCTTGCGCACGGCGGCGGCGATCCGGTGCGCGGGCGCCTTCCCGGTGCCGAAGGTCTCGACGTACAGGCCCACCGGCTCGGCGACGCCGATCGCGTAGGCGACCTGCACCTCGCAGCGGTCGGCGAGGCCGGCGGCGACGATGTTCTTGGCGACCCAGCGCATGGCGTAGGCGCCGGAGCGGTCGACCTTGCTGGGGTCCTTGCCGGAGAAGGCGCCGCCGCCGTGGCGGGCCATCCCGCCGTAGGTGTCGACGATGATCTTGCGGCCGGTCAGGCCCGCATCGCCCTTGGGCCCGCCGAGCACGAAGCGGCCGGAGGGGTTGATGTGGGTGACGACCTCGGAGACGTCCAGGCCCTGCGCGGCGAGGTCCTCGAGGACCGGGGCGATGACGACCCTGGAGATCGCGGGCGCGAGCTGGGCGTCGAGGTCGACCTCCTCGCTGTGCTGCGTGGAGACGACGACGGCCTCGACGCTGCGGGCCACGCCGTCCTCGTCGTAGCCGATGGAGACCTGGGTCTTGCCGTCGGGGCGGAGGTAGGGCAGCACGCCGTCGCGGCGGGCGGTGGAGAGGTTCTGGGTGAGGCGGTGCGCGGCGTGGATCGGCAGCGGCATCAGCTCGGGGGTGTCGTTGCAGGCGTAGCCGAACATGAGCCCCTGGTCGCCGGCGCCGAGACGCGCGAAGGCCTCGGCCGAGACGTCGCCTCTCGCCTCGAAGGAGGTGTCCACCCCCTGGGCGATGTCCGGGGACTGCGCGCCGATCGAGACCTCGACGCCGCAGGAGTCCGCGTCGAAGCCCTTCTCGGAGGAGTCGTAGCCGATCTCGCGGATCACGTCGCGCACGATGTGGGAGACGTCGCTGTAGCCGGTCGTGCGGACCTCGCCGGCGACGTGCACGAGCCCGGTGGTGACCATGGTCTCCACGGCGACGCGGGCGCCGGTGTCCTGGCTCAGCATGTCGTCGAGGATCGCGTCGGAGATCTGGTCGCAGATCTTGTCGGGATGCCCCTCGGTGACCGATTCGGACGTGAAGGTGCGCAGCTCGCTGGTGGTCATGGGGATCAGGGTACTTCCGGGAGACGACCGACGAGCTCGTCGAGCACGGCGTGGGCGACGAGGGTCTTGCTGCCCGCGGCGCGGGCGACCTCCTCGCCATCGCGGTCCAGGATCCGCACCTCGTTGTCCGCGGCGCCGAACACCCCGGCGCTGACGTCGTTGAAGACCAGCAGGTCGGCGCCCTTGCGGCGCGCCTTCTGCCGGGCGAGGTCCAGGGCCGCGGCGCCGTCCCCGCCGGTCTCGGCGGCGAAGCCCACGATCGCGGGGCGCGCGGCCCCGCCGCGGGAGACGACGCTTTTACGCAGGATGTCCTGGGTGCGGGCCAGGGCGAGGGTCGGCACGGAGTCCGGGGCGGACTCGTCCTTCTTGATCTTCTGGTCCGCGCGGCCCGCGGAGGTGAAGTCCGCCACGGCGGCGGCCATGACGAGCGCGTCGACCTCCCCGAGCCGGGCGGCGACGAGCTCGGCGAGCTCGGCGGCGCTGACCACGTCGAGGCGGTCCGCGCCGGGCGGGGTCTCGAGCGCGACGTTCGCGGCGGCCAGGCGCACCCGCGCGCCGCGCACGAGGGCCGCATGGGCGAGCGCCCAGCCCTGTCGGCCGGAGGAGTGGTTGGCGAGGAAGCGGACGGGGTCGAGCTCCTCGCGGGTGCCGCCGGCAGTGATCAGCAGCTCGCGGCCGACGAGATCGCGCAGCGCTCCCCCGCGATCGTCGCGCGGCGCGGCGATCGCGGCGCGGGCGGCGTCGAGGATCGCCTCGGGCTCGGGAAGGCGGCCCGGTCCGGAGTCGGGGCCGGTCAGGCGGCCGACGGCGGGCTCGAGCACGGTCACGCCCCGCTCGCGCAGCACGGCGACGTTCTCGCGGGTGGAGGGGTGCTCCCACATCTCGGTGTGCATGGCGGGGGCGACCACCACGGGCCCGCGGGTCACCAGCAGCGAGGCGGTGAGCATGTCGTCGGCGCGGCCCATCCGCATCCGCGCCAGCAGGTCCGCGGTGGCGGGGGCGATGACGGTGAGATCGGCCTGCTGGCCGTGCCGCACATGGGCGACCTCGTCGACGTCCTCGAAGACGGAGGTGAGCACCGGGTGGTGGCTGAGCGCCTCCCAGGTCGCCCCGCCCACGAACTCGAGCGAGGCGGGGGTGGGGACCACCCGCACCTCGGCCCCTTCACCGACAAGACCGCGCACCAGGTGCGCGGTCTTGTAGGCGGCGATCCCGCCGCCGACGCCCACGAGGACGCGGGCTCCGGCGAGCGTGCGCGGCTGGCTGCTCATGCCTGCTCCGTGCGACGACCGGCGAGGGCCGCGATCAGAGGGTGAAGTCGGTCGGCGGGACCTCGGGGGCGTCGTCGCCGAGCAGCAGCGGGGCCGGGGCGTTGGGGTCCGGCTCGTTCTGCGCGGCGTACTCCTCCTCGTCGATCTCGCGGACGGTCAGGAGGCCCTCGTCGATCTCGCGCAGCGCGATCGAGAGCGGCTTCTCCTGGTTCTCGACGTCGACCAGCGGGCCGACGAACTCGAGCAGACCCTCGGAGAGCTGCGAGTAGTACGCGTTGATCTGGCGGGCGCGCTGGGAGGCGTACAGCACCAGGGCGTACTTCGAGTCGACGGTCTCGAGGAGACGGTCGATCGGGGGGTTCGTGATGCCTTCGGGCTGTGCGACTGTTCCGGCCACGGATGTCCCTTCCTGGGTGACGACGTGCGACGCTCCAGGATACGCCACGCCGCGCGCGGCGGCGAGGGCAGGAGCGAGAGGGGTCAGGTGAGGTCGTTCACGCCGAGCAGGCGTGCGAGCTCGTCGGCGGCGCGGTCCACCGAGTCGTTGACGATGGTCACGTCGAACTCGTCCTCCGCGGCGAGCTCGACCCTGGCGGTCGCGAGACGGCGCTCGCGCTCCTCCTCGTCCTCCGTGCCGCGGCCCACGAGACGCTGCACGAGCGTGTCCCAGTCCGGCGGGGCGAGGAAGACGAAGCGAGCCTCGGGGAGGCTCTCGCGCACCTGGCGGGCGCCGGCGAGGTCGATCTCGAGCAGCACGGGGCGGCCCTCGGCGACCTTCTCCTCGACGGGGCCGCGCGGGGTGCCGTACTTGTTGCGGCCGTGGACCACGGCCCATTCGAGCATCTGGCCGTCCTCGATCAGGCGGGAGAACTCCTCCTCGCCCATGAAGCGGTAGTGCACGCCGTCGACCTCGCCGGGGCGGGGCGCGCGGGTGGTCGCGGAGACGGACAGCCAGATCTGGGGATACCGGGCGCGGATCGCCGCGGAGACGGTCCCCTTGCCCACCGCGGTGGGGCCGGCCAGGACGGTGACCGGGGCCGGCGCCGTCGCGGCGCCGGCCCCGGTGGGAAGATCAGGGCTCACTCGGAGAAGTGGGCGACGAGCTTCTCCGCCTGGTGCGAGCCGAGGCCGCGGATCTTGCGGGAGGGCGAGATGCCGATCTCCTCCATGATCTGCTGGGCCTTGACCTTGCCGACGCCGGGCAGGGCCTCGAGCAGGGCGGAGACGCGGAGACGGCCGACGACCTCGTTGGACTCGGCCTCGGCGAGGACCTTCTTGATCTCCTCGCCGCGGTGGCCGGCGCTGTCCTTGAGCCGCGCCTTGATGGCCGCGCGCTCGCGGCGTGCCTCGGCGGCCTTCTTCAGGGCCTCGGCCCGCTGCTCAGGGGTGAGGGGAGGGAGAGCCACTGTTCTTACCTCTTGTTCTGTCGCGGTTGTCCTGCGGGTCCGGGAGGAGCCCGGTGTGGGAAGAGCGTAACCCCATAATCGTGGCCGAGGGCACTTCTGACACGCTAAGTCCCAGGTCCGATGCGTTTCGGGGCCCGACGACGCCGTCCCCCGACGGTGTCGGGGCCCCGTGCGGGAGCGCCCCTCGGCCTCAGCGGAAGGTCGTTGCCAGCTCCTCCGCGCGCTGGGCGAGCGCCGCCCGGTCCGGCCCTGCCGCGAGCAGTCCGCGGGACACCGAGACTAGGGCCTGACCTGCACGTTCACCGAAAACGTCGGCAATCTCCGCAGGTCCGGCGCCCTGGGCCCCGACGCCGGGGGCGAGGAGCGGGACCGAGGGTGCGGCGGCGTCCAGGCCGAGGCGGCGGTAGGCGTCGCCGACGGTCGCGCCGACGACCAGGCCGATGCTCGACCACTCCCCCGGCGCGGCGCCGCCGATCCTCTCGGCGTGTCGCGCGATCTCCAGCGCGACCGGCGTGTCCTGGTCGGTCCTCGCGTGCTGGACCTGCGGTCCGTCGGGGTTGGAGGTCAGGGCGAGGAGGAACAGCCCCTTGCCGTGGGCCAGGGCGAGCTCGCCGGCGGGGTCGAGGGAGCCGGTGCCCAGATAGGGGCTGACGGTGATCGCGTCGGCCTCCAGCGGTGCACCGGGCAGGAGGTGCGCCCGGGCATAGGCGTCCATCGTCGAGCCGATGTCGCCCCGCTTGACGTCGAGGATCGTCAGCACCCCCGCCGCGCGGGCCGCGGCCAGCAGCTCCTCGAGCACCGCGACGCCGGCGCTGCCGTGGCGCTCGAAGAACGCCGACTGCGGCTTGAGCGCGGCGACGTGCCCGGTGACGGCCTCGAGCACCGTGCGGGAGAACTCCCGCAGCCCCGCGGGGCTGTCGGGGAGCCCCCAGGACTCCAGCAGCGCGGCGTGCGGGTCGATGCCCGCGACGAGGCGGCCGCGCGCGGCAGTCTCCTCCTGCAGCCGCCGTCCGAAGCTCGCCGGGGCGGTGCTCATGCCGACGCCCCGGCCGTCCGCACCTCGCGCAGACGCGCGGTGTGGGCCTGGATGCTGTGGACCTCGAAGGGCTCCACGGGGCGCGCCTCGATCGCCTGGACGGCCGCCTGGAACTCCTGAAGCGTCGTGATCATCGGGACGTCCATGCTGGTCGCGGCGGCGCGGATGGCGTAGCCGTCGACGCGGGCGTTGGAGCCCGAGGGGGTGTTCAGCACGAGGTCCACCTCGCCCGCCTCGATGAGGTCGATGACGCTCGCGCCCTCGCCCTCCTCCGAGGCCTTGCGCAGCACGCGGCAGGGGATCCCGTAGCGCCCGAGCACCCGCCCGGTGCCCTCGGTGGTGAGGATCTCGAAGCCGAGCGCGGCCAGGCGCGCCACCGGCAGCGGGAGGGAGCGCTTGTCGCGGTCGGAGACCGAGACGAAGGCGGTGCCCGCGGTGGGCAGGCCCTGTCCGGAGATCGCCAGCTGCGACTTCGCGAAGGCGAGCGGGAAGGTCGAGTCCATGCCCATCACCTCGCCCGTCGAGCGCATCTCCGGGCCGAGCACCGAGTCCACGGCGCGTCCCTCGCGGGTGCGGAAGCGCTTGAACGGCAGCACCGCCTCCTTCACCGCGATCGGCGAGTCCTCGGGCAGGTCCGAGCCGTCGCCGGCGGCCGGGAGCACGCCGCCGCGGCGCAGGTCCGCGATGGAGGTGCCGGCCATGAGCAGCGCGGCCGCCTGCGCGAGCGGCACCCCGGTGGCCTTCGCGACGAAGGGCACGGTGCGGGAGGCGCGGGGGTTCGCCTCGAGCACGTAGAGCACGCCGTGGGAGAGCGCGTACTGCACGTTGAGCAGGCCGCGCACGCCCACGCCCTCGGCGATCGCGAGGGTCGAGGCGCGGATCCGCTCGAGCACCGGATCGCCGAGGGTGACCGGCGGCAGGGTGCAGGCGGAGTCGCCGGAGTGGATGCCGGCTTCCTCGATGTGCTCCATGACGCCGGCGAGGTAGAGCTCCTCGCCGTCGTAGAGGGCGTCCACGTCGATCTCGATCGCGGTGTCCAGGAAGCTGTCGATGAGGATCGGCGCCTCGGCGCGGCCCCCGTCGGGCAGGTTGCGGCCGACGTAGTCGACCAGCCCCGCCTCGTCGAAGACGATCTCCATGCCGCGGCCGCCGAGCACGTAGCTGGGGCGCACGAGCACCGGATAGCCGACCTCCGCGGCGACCTCGATCGCGTCGTTCAGCGCCCAGGCGGTGCCGTAGGGCGGGGCGGGCAGGTCGGCCTCGGCCAGGACGGCGCCGAAGTGGCCGCGGTCCTCGGCGTTGTCGATCGCGGCGGGGCTGGTGCCGATGATCGGCAGGCCCTCCGCCTCGAGGCGGCGCGCGAGGGACAGCGGGGTCTGGCCGCCGAGCTGGACGATGACGCCGGCGACGGGGCCGGCGGCCTTCTCCGCCTCGTACACCTCGACGACGTCCTCGAAGGTGAGCGGCTCGAAGTAGAGCCGGTCGGCGATGTCGTAGTCGGTCGAGACCGTCTCGGGGTTGCAGTTGATCATGACCGTCTCGTAGCCGCCGCCGGGCAGCTCCGGATCGCCGAGAGCGAGCGCGGCGTGGACGCAGGAGTAGTCGAACTCGATGCCCTGGCCGATGCGGTTGGGGCCCGAGCCGAGGATCATCACCGCGGGCTTCTCGCGGGGCTCGATCTCGGTCTCCTGGTCGTAGGTCGAGTAGTGGTACGGGGTGCGGGAGGCGAACTCCGCGGCGCAGGTGTCCACCGTCTTGTAGACCGGGTTGATCCCCAGCGCCTCGCGCACGCCCTTGACGACGTCGCCGCTGCGGCCGGTGAGCGCGCCGATCTGCTCGTCGGAGAGGCCGTGCCGCTTGGCCAGGCCCAGCAGGTCCGCGTCCAGCACGTCGCTCGCGCGGATCTCCGCCGCCAGCTCGGCGACGATCAGCATCTGGTCGAGGAACCAGCGGTCGATCGCCGTCGCCTCCACGAGGCGGTCGAGGGTCTCGGCGGGGTCGAGGATCCCCTCCGCCGCGGACCACAGGATCCGCGCGATGGCGACCAGGCGCTCCGAGGTCGGGGTGCGCACCGCGTCCAGGAGCGCGGCGACCTCGGCGGCGCTCGGCGGCGTGCCCGTGTAGTCCAGCGACGCGCCCTTGGCGTCGATGGAGCGCTGCGCCTTGCCGAGGGCCTCGGTGAAGTTGCGGCCCAGGGCCATCGCCTCGCCGACGCTCTTCATGGTGGTGGTGAGCGTCGGGTCCGCGGCGGGGAACTTCTCGAAGGCGAAGCGGGGCACCTTGACCACGACGTAGTCCAGCGCCGGCTCGAAGCTGGCCGGGGTGGTGCCGGTGATGTCGTTGCGGATCTCGTCGAGGGTGTAGCCGATCGCGACGCGCGCGGCGATCTTCGCGATCGGGAAGCCGGTGGCCTTCGAGGCGAGCGCCGAGGAGCGGGAGACGCGGGGGTTCATCTCGATCACGACGATGCGGCCGGTCTCGGGGTGGGTGGCGAACTGGACGTTGCAGCCGCCGGTGTCGACGCCGACCTCGCGGATGATCGCGATGCCGAGGTCGCGCAGCTTCTGCATCTCGACGTCGGTGAGGGTCAGCGCGGGGGCGACGGTGACCGAGTCGCCGGTGTGCACGCCGACGGGGTCGACGTTCTCGATCGAGCAGATCACGACGCAGTTGTCGGCGCTGTCGCGCATGAGCTCGAGCTCGAACTCCTTCCAGCCCAGGATCGACTCCTCGAGCAGGACCTCGGAGGTCGGCGAGTAGTGCAGGCCGTCGCCGCCGATGCGGCGCAGGTCCGCCTCGTCGTAGGCCATGCCGGAGCCGAGACCGCCCATGGTGAAGCTGGGGCGGACCACCATCGGGTAGCCGAGCTCGTCGGCCGCCTCCAGCAGCTCGTCCATGGTGTGGCAGATCCGCGAGCGGGCGGACTCGCCGCCGACCCGCTCGACGACCTCCTTGAACTGCTGGCGGTCCTCGGCCTTGTTGATCGCCTCGAGGTTCGCGCCGATCATCTCGACGCCGAACTCCTCGAGGGTCCCGTTCTCGGCCAGGGCGATCGCGGCGTTCAGCGCGGTCTGCCCGCCGAGCGTCGGCAGGATCGCGTCCGGCCGCTCCGCGGCGATGATCGAGCGGATGATGTCCGGGTCGATCGGCTCGATGTAGGTGGCGTCGGCGATCTCCGGGTCGGTCATGATCGTGGCCGGGTTGGAGTTGACCAGGATGACCCGCAGGCCCTCCTCGCGCAGGACGCGGCAGGCCTGGGTGCCGGAGTAGTCGAACTCCGCGGCCTGGCCGATGACGATCGGGCCGGAGCCGACGACGAGGACGGAGGAGATATCGGTACGGCGGGGCATCAGGACTCCTTGTCGGCGGAGGCGGCGCGGTGCGCGACGGCGAGCTCCAGCAGTCGGTCGAAGAGGGACGAGGCGTCGTGGGGGCCGCCGGCGGCCTCGGGGTGGTACTGGACGGAGTAGGCGGGGAGGTCGAGGCAGCGCAGCCCCTCGACCACGTCGTCGTTCAGGCCCACGTGCGAGACGACGACCCGGCCGTAGCGGCCCCCGTCGTGGGGGGCGGTGTGCTCGCCCTCGAGCGGCACGTCGACGGCGAAGCCGTGGTTGTGCGCGGTGATCGCGACCTGGCCGGTCTCGCGGTCCTGGACGGGCTGGTTGATGCCGCGGTGGCCGAACTTCAGCTTGTAGGTGTCGAAGCCGAGGGCGCGGCCCAGCAGCTGGTTGCCGAAGCAGATGCCGAAGAAGGGCACGCCTGCGTCGAGCACGCCGCGCAGCAGCTCGATCTGGGCGGTCGCGGCGGAGGGGTCGCCGGGGCCGTTGGAGAAGAAGACGGCATCGGCGCCGATCGCGAGGAGGTCCTCGAGGGAGGTCGTGGCGGGCAGCAGGTGCACGCGCAGGCCGCGGGCGAGCATGGAGCGCGGCGAGGCGCCCTTGATGCCGAGGTCCACGGCGGCGACGGTCGCGACCGCCTCGCCCTCGGGCTCGAGCACGACGGGCTGGGCGATCGTGACCTCCTCGACGAAGCTCGAGCCGGCCATCTGCGGCTGCTCGCGCACCTGGGCGAGCAGCTCCTCCTCCGAGGCCTCGAGGGCCTCTCCGGAGAAGATGCCGCCGCGGGCGGAGCCCTCCTCGCGCAGCCGACGGGTGAGCATGCGGGTGTCGATGTCGCTGATGCCGACCACGTCGCTGCTGATCAGGAGGTCGTCGAGGCTCTGCTCGGCGCGGAAGGAGGAGGCGATGCGGCTCGCGTCGCGCACGGCGTAGCCGCGCACCCACACGCGGCGGGACTCCATGTCCTCGGCGTTCGCGCCGGTGTTGCCGATGTGCGGGGCGGTCTGCACGACGATCTGCCCGGCGTAGGAGGGATCCGAGAGGGTCTCCTGGTAGCCGGTCATGCCGGTGGTGAAGACGACCTCGCCGAAGCGGGCGCCGCGGGCGCCGTAGGCGGAGCCGCGCAGCACGGTGCCGTCCTCGAGGATCAGCAGCGCGCGCTCGCGGCGCGCACGGCCCGAGGGCCTGGGGGTGGCGGGGGCGGGGGCGGTCATGAGTGCTCCTTCCGGGAGAGCAGGAGGTCGTGGTCGGCGCGCCGGTCGAGGCGCAGGCCGGTGTCCAGGAGCTGGTCGCCGAGGCTCCAGCGGATGATCAGCAGGCCGTCGCCGCCGATGAACTTCCCCGCCATGCCGGGCCCGGAGGTGACCTCCCGGACGGCCGCGGCGGGGATGGTGAGCGGCCCGGTGCCCTCGCGCTCGAGGTGCCAGGTGCCCTGCTCGCCGAGGCTGACCTCGGCGCGGGCGCGCTGTCCCAGGCGGTGGGCGACGACCCGCTCGAGCGGCTGCTCGGCGAGGACGGTGTCGACGTAGACCGCGCCGACGGGCCCGTGGGCGGTGGCCTCGCCGAGCTCCTCGAGCGTCCGTGCCGACGGGGCCGGCAGATGGGCCTGCGAGCGGCCGCGCCGGCGCCAGCCGAGCACCATCGCGCCGATCATCAGCGCGAACAGCACCGCCAGCAGGAGGACCGGGACGATCCGCCCGCTCACCTCTCCACCACCGCGCCGTCGCGCACGGTGGGCCGGCCGCCGAGCAGGGTGAGCCGGTTCGCGCCGGGCAGCTCGAGGCCCGCGAAGGGAGAGTTGCGGCCCTGGGAGGCGTGCTCGGCGGGGTCCGCGACCCGCACCGGGTGCGGGTCCCAGACGAGGAGGTGGGCCGGCTCCCCCACCGCGACCGGTCGGCCGTGGTCCTGGTCGCGGCCGATCTCGGCGGGCTTCTCGGAGAGCACCCGGGCGACGTCGCGCCAGCTGAGGCGGCCCTCGTCGACCATCGTGGACTGGACCAGGGACAGCGCGGTCTCGAGGCCGGTCATGCCCATCGCGGCCTGGTCCCACTCGCGGTCCTTGGCGTCCGCGGGATGGGGGGCGTGGTCGGTCGCGACGATGTCGATGGTCCCGTCGGCCAGGCCCTCGCGCACCGCCTCGACGTCCGCGGCGGTGCGCAGCGGCGGGTTGACCTTGAACACCGCGTCGAACTGGCGCACGTTCTCGTCGGTCAGCAGCAGGTGGTGCGGGGTGACCTCGGCGGTGACCGCGATGCCGCGCTGCTTGGCCCAGCGCACGATGTCCACGCTGCCGGCGGTCGAGAGGTGGCAGACGTGCAGGCGGGAGCCGACGTGTTGGGCCAGCAGCACGTCGCGGGCGATGATCGACTCCTCGGCCACGGCCGGCCATCCGGTCAGCCCCAGCTCCGCCGAGACGAGCCCCTCGTGCATCTGGGCGCCCTCGGTCAGGCGCGGGTCCTGGGCGTGCTGGGCGATCACGCCGTCGAAGGACTTCACGTACTCCAGCGCCCGCCGCATCAGCACCGGGTCGTGCACGCACTTGCCGTCGTCGCTGAACACGCGGACGCGGGCGCGGGAGTTCGCCATCGCGTCGAGCTCGGCGAGGCGCTCGCCCTGGAGGCCCACGGTGACCGCGCCGACGGGGCGGACGGCGCACCAGCCGGCGGCCTCGCCGCGCATCGCGACCTGCTCGACCACGCCCGCGGTGTCCGCGACGGGGGTCGTGTTGGCCATGGCGTGCACGGCGGTGAAGCCGCCGCGGGCGGCGGCGCGGGTGCCGGTCTCGACGGTCTCGGCCTCCTCGCCGCCGGGCTCGCGCAGGTGGGTGTGGAGGTCGACCAGGCCGGGGAGGATCACGCAGCCCTCGGCGTCGATCACCTCGACGCCGTCCGGCGCCTCGAGCTCGCCGCCGATCGCGGCGATGCGGCCCTCGCGGATCAGGATGTCCTGCACGTCCTCGCCGTAGGGGCGACCGCCGCGCAGCAGCAGCGGGGCCGGGGAGCCGGTCTCGGCGGTGGTGGTGTCAGCGGTCACGGGGGGCCTCCCGGGAGTCGGTGGCGAGCAGGTGGTAGAGCACGGCCATGCGCACGAACACGCCGGAGGCGACCTGCTCGACGATGACGCTGCGCGGCGAGTCGGCGACGGAGCCGGCGATCTCGAAGCCGCGGTTCATCGGGCCGGGGTGCATGACGATCGTGTGCTCGGGCAGGGAGGCGGCGCGGGCGGCGCTGAGCCCGTAGCGGCGGGAGTACTCCCCCGCCGTCGGGAAGAAGCCGCCGCCGACCATCCGCTCGTGCTGGACCCGCAGCATCATCACGGCGTCGGGACCGGCGGCGAGGGCCTGGTCGAGGTCGTAGGAGATCTCGCACGGCCAGGCGGAGGCGCCGACGGGCACCAGCGCGGGCGGTGCGACGAGCGTGACGCGGGCGCCGAGCAGGGTCAGCAGCAGCACGTTCGAGCGGGCGACGCGGGAGTGGAGCACGTCCCCGACGATCACCACGTGCAGGCCGTCGAGGCCCGCGTGCGGGTCGCCGGGCCGCAGGTGGCGGCGCATGGTGAAGGCGTCGAGCATCGCCTGGGTGGGGTGCTCGTGCGCGCCGTCGCCGGCGTTGATGATGGGCTGGTCGATCCAGCCGGCGTGGGCGAGCAGGTGCGCCGCGCCGGAGGAGCCCGAGCGCACCACGACCGCGTCGGCGCCCATCGCCTGGAGGGTGAGCGCGGTGTCCTTCAGCGACTCGCCCTTGGAGATGCTCGAGCCCTTGGCGGAGAAGTTGATGACGTCGGCCGAGAGGCGCTTGGCCGCGGCCTCGAAGCTGATCCGGGTGCGGGTGGAGTCCTCGAAGAAGAGGTTCACGACGGTGGTGCCCACGAGGGTGGGCAGCTTGCGGATCGCGCGGGACTGGGTCTGGGCCATGTGCTCGGCGGTCGCGAGGACCTCGAGGGCCTCCTCGCGGCGGAGGTCCGCGATCGAGATGAAGTGCCTCATGCGCGCCCCTCCCCCGTCGAGCGGGCCGGGCGGACGATGTCCACCGCATCGGTGCCGTCGGTCTCCGTGAGCTGGACGTGCACCCGCTCGCTGCGCGAGGTGGGCAGGTTCTTGCCGACGTGGTCGGCGCGGATCGGCAGCTCGCGATGGCCGCGGTCCACGAGCACGGCCAGGCGCACGGCGGCGGGTCGGCCGATGGCGCTGAGCGCGTCGAGGGCGGCGCGGATGGTGCGGCCGGAGTAGAGCACGTCGTCGACGAGCACGACGGTGCGACCGTCGATGCCGGCGGCGGGGATCCGGGTGGGGCTCGGCGCGCGGGTGGGATTGCTGCGCAGGTCGTCGCGGTACATGGTGATGTCGAGCGCGCCGTGCAGGTCGGCGAGGTCGGCGCCGTCGGGGCGACCCTCGGCGCGGGCGATGAGCTCGGCGAGGCGGCGGGCGAGCGGCACGCCGCGGTGCGGGATGCCGAGCAGGACGAGGTCCTCGGCGCCGTGGTCGCTCTCGAGGATCTCGTGGGCGATGCGGGTCAGCGCGCGCCGGATCTCCTCCGGCCCGAGGACGCGGGAGCTCTCGGCTCCCCTCTCCAGGGCAGGGTCGGTGCTGGTCATGCGGTGTTCTCCCTTCCACGCCTCACGGGACGTGTCGTTAAAGGGTCGGGTGCTCGTGCGAGCTGTGCCGAGTGTAGTCGGCAGGTGCGGGTCCGCCCCCGCCTGCCCGCCCCTCGGACGGGGACGCGCCCGGCGGGGGCGGAGGGTGACTGCGGAGGGGCCTGCTCAGCCGGTCAGCAGATTCAGCCGAGCAGGCCGCGCACGTCCACGAGCCGCTGCAGCAGGCCGTTGACGAAGCGCGGGGAGTCGTCGGTCGAGAGGACCTCGGCGATCTTGGTGTACTCGCCGATGATCGCGCCGCGCGCCCCGGGCTCCTCGCCGTGCAGCACCTCGGCGGCGCCGAGGCGCAGGATCGCGCGGTCCACCGCGGGCATGCGGTGCAGCGGCCAGTCGCGGGAGTGCGTGGAGAGGTCCTCGTCGATGTCGACGGCGTGCGGGGCGTAGAGCTCGACCAGGGCGCGGGAGCGCTCGGGCAGCGGGGTCTGCGCGGCCGTGCGACGGAGCCGCTCGGCAAGCACGTCGAGCACATCGGCCTGCTTGGCGTCGGCCTCGAAGAGCACGTCCAGGGCGCGGATCCGGTCGCGGGAGCGTCCGTGGAGCCGGTCCGCGGCGGCCGGGACGGTCCGCTCGAGCTCGACCTCCGCCCCCTCCCGGGTGGGGAGGGGGAGGCCGGTGGGGCGCGGGGCGGGCCGGTCGTCGGCGCCCTGCGGGGTCGAGCCTCGGGTCACTTCACGCGCTCGAGGTAGTCGCCGCTGCGGGTGTCGACCTTGACACGGTCGCCTTCGTTGAGGAACAGCGGGACCTGGATCTCGCGGCCGGTGGTCAGGCGCGCGGGCTTGGTGCCGCCGCTGGAGCGGTCGCCCTGCAGGCCGGGCTCGGTGAACTCGATCTCGAGCACCACGGAGGCGGGCAGCTCGACGAAGAGCGCGTTGCCTTCGTGGAAGGCGATGACGACGTCCTGGCCCTCGACCATGAAGTCCTTGGCCTCGCCCACGACCTCCTCGGTGAGGCTGGTCTGCTCCCAGTTCGAGGTGTCCATGAAGACGTACATGTCGCCGTCGAGATAGGAGAACTGCATGTCGCGGCGGTCCACGGTGGCCGTCTCGACCTTCACGCCGGCGTTGAAGGTCTTGTCCACGCCCTTGCCGGACAGGACGTTCTTGAGCTTGGTGCGCACGAAGGCGGGTCCCTTGCCGGGCTTGACGTGCTGGAACTCGACCACGCTCCAGAGCTGCTGGTCGATGACCAGCACCATTCCGTTCTTGAGGTCGTTCGTCGTCGCCATGTGTCTCCTCGGTTGTCGTCGGGGCGGCCCCAGGATAGCGCGCGGCGCCCCCGCCCTCGGGGGCGGGGGCGGACTCAGCGGGTCGACGTGAGGTCGATCATGCTCAGCAGTCGCACGGCGAGCGGATGGGCGGCGCTCTCCTCGCGCCAGCCGCTGGTCTTCACGGCGCGGGAGACGGTCTGCTGGGTGACGCCGAGGCGCTCGGCGAGGACGGCCTGCGTGGCCGTGGGAACCTCACGCAGCTCGTGCACGGCCTGCCACTGGCCGCGGCTGCGGGCGCGGATCATCCAGCCGATCAGCCGCAGCACGGCCTCGACGTCGGCGGCGGTGTCGGCGTGGCGGGGATCGGCGGCGCGGACGGCGAGCGGGACCTGCGAGGTGGTCGACGCCGCGGCCACGGCGCTCCGGGCGGCCTCGACGGCGGGGCCGGAGAGCTCGCGGACCGAGCCGGGCAGCGGCCCCGGCACGGCACCGATCCCGAGGCCGACGGCCGTGCTCCCGACCTCGAGCGCCCGCAGCATCGCCTCGAGCGCGGTCTCCCCTCGGGAGGCGAGCACGAGCGCGTCCGGGCCGGCGGTCCGCTCCGGGGCGAGCGGCAGCTCGAGCCCCTCGAGAGCCTCGAGCAGAGCGGGGACGGGGTCGCCGGCGGCGCGGCCGTGGCCGGGGCGACCGGTGAGGGAGAGGACGAACACGGAGACCTTTCACAGCGGATATCAGATGTCCGCCACACTACGCGCTCTCCGTGCCGTCCTCGGGCGCGGCGCGCCGCACGGGGACGGGCGCGGGAATCGGCCTCAGTCCCCCAGCGCCGCGGCGGTCTCGATCTCGCGCTGGCGGTCCTCGGCGGCGCGGCGCGTGAGCTCCGCCCCCTTCTCCTCGTCGCGGGTGAGGTTCTCCCCTGTGGCGACGTCGAAGACGTGGACCTTGCGCGTGTCCACCCAGATCCGGGACTCGATGCCGCCGCGGACCCGGCTCGCGGAGCTGAGGGTCACCACCACCTGCGGCGGGATCTCGTCCTGGTCGAGGTCGCGGGCGAGCTCGTCGAGGACCTCGGCCACCTCGGGGTCCTTCTCGTAGTCGATGTAGCCGTACTGCTCGTTGCCGAGCCACTCGGTGTGGGTGGGCGTCACGGCCAGCTCCGTGCCGCGCGGCAGCAGCGCCTCGTCGACGAACTCGAGGTCCTCGAAGTGCTCGGGGCGCACCCCCAGCAGCACCAGGTCCCTCCCCCGGGCGGCCTCGAGGACGTGCTCGGGTGCCGTGAGGTCCCCGATCGGCGTGCGCAGGTGCCCGCCCTCCTCCCGGGCGGGCAGGAAGTTCATCGAGGGAGAGCCGATGAAACCGGCGACGAAGAGGTTCGCGGGCTGCTCGTAGAGCTCGCGCGGCGAGGCGACCTGCTGCAGCCTGCCCTTCTTCAGCACCGCGACCCGGTCCCCCAGGGTCATCGCCTCGGTCTGGTCGTGGGTGACGTAGACGCTCGTGATGCCCAGGCGCCGCTGCAGCTGCGCGATCTGGGTGCGCATCTGGCCGCGCAGCTTCGCGTCGAGGTTCGACAGCGGCTCGTCGAAGAGGAAGGCGTCGGCCTCGCGGACGATCGCGCGCCCCATCGCCACGCGCTGGCGCTGACCGCCCGAGAGGTTGCCGGGCTTGCGCTCGAGGTGCTCGTCCAGCCCCAGCATCGACGAGGCGCGGCGCACCCGGCGGTCGATCTCGTCCTCGGGGAGCTTGTTCTTCGACAGCCGCATCGGGAAGGCGATGTTGTCGTACACGCTCAGGTGGGGGTACAGGGCGTAGTTCTGGAAGACCATGGCGAGGTCGCGGTCGCGCGGCGCGCTCTCGTTCACGCGCTTGCCGTCGATGCGCAGCTCGCCCTCGGTGATGTCCTCGAGTCCCACGATCATGCGCAGCAGCGTGGACTTCCCGCAGCCCGAGGGGCCGACGAGGATCACGAACTCGCCGTCGGCGATGTCGAGGCTCACGTCGTTGACGGCGGGGAAGCCGTCGTCGTACCGCTTGACGAGGTTCTGGATCTCGATGGTGGCCATGGCCGGTTGCCTCCTGGGGTCAGCCCTTGACCGCGCCCTGCGTCAGACCGGAGACGATCTGGCGCTGGAAGAGCACGACGATGATGACGATGGGGATGGTGACGATGATCGCGGCGGCCGAGATCGCACCCGTGGGCTCCTCGAACTGGGAGGCGCCGGTGAAGAAGGCCAGCGCCGCCGGGACCGGGCGCGCGGCCGAGGTGGACGTCAGCGAGATGCCGTAGACGAAGTCGTTCCAGGCGATGAAGAACGCGATGATCGCGGTGGTGAACACGCCGGGCAGGGCGAGCGGGACGATCACCTTCCGGAACGCCTCGAAGCTGGTGGCGCCGTCGACCTGCGCGGCCCGCTCGAGGTCCCAGGGGATCTGCTGGAAGTACGCCGCCAGGGTGTAGATCGAGATCGGCAGCGTCAGAGAGAGATAGGGGATGATCAGGCCCGGCCAGGTGTCGTACAGCCCGATCGTGCGCCAGAGGTTGAACAGCGGCGTCACGATCGAGATCACCGGGAACATCGAGACCCCGAGCGCGCTGACCAGCACGAGGCGCTTGCCGGGGAAGTCCAGGCGCGCGATCGCGTAGGCGCAGAGGGTCGCGAGCACGACCGCGACGACGGTCGCGATCAGCGTGATGCCGATGGAGTTGCGCAGCGCGGGCAGGAACAGGTCGCGGGCGCTGCCGGCGAAGATCTGCTCGTAGTTGTCCAGCACGAAGCGGGTGGGCAGGAAGCGCCCCGTGGTGAGGTCGCCGGAGGCCTTGAAGGAGGTCATCAGGATCGAGACCAGCGGAGCGAGGGTGTACACCAGCACCACGATCGTGATCACGCTCCAGCCGACCTTCTGCCGGGTGGTCATGCCCTTCATCTCAGCGTCCCTCCCCCGAGGCCAGATCGACCTTGAAGCCCTTGATCGCGCCGATCGCGATGCCGATCACGCACAGGAACAGCACCACGGAGATCGCCGAGCCCATGCCGATCTCGAGCCGCCCGATCGAGGTGCGATAGGCCAGCAGCGAGAGGACCTCCGTGCCGTAGGCGCCGTTGGTCATGATGAACACGTTGTCGAAGATCCGGAAGGCGTCCAGCGCCCGGAACAGCACCGCGACCATGATCGCGGCCTTCATGTTCGGCAGCACCACGCGGCGCATCACCTCCGCGCGGGTGCCGCCGTCCACGCGGGCGGCCTCCGTCAGCTCCCCGGGCACCTGGGCCAGGCCCGACAGCAGCAGCAGCGAGATGAAGGGGGTCGTCTTCCAGATCTCGCTGAGCATGATGACGGTCAGCGCCGGCGCGGCGGAGCCGAACCAGTTGAAGCTGTCCTCCACCACCGGCAGCCAGGCGTTGACGAAGCCGGTGTTGATGTCGAAGGCGAAGAACCAGGCGAAGGCGGAGACGACGGTGATCGTGCCGTAGGGGACGAGGATCGCGGTGCGCAGCAGGCCGCGCAGGCTCTTGACGGCGTTGTGCATCACCAGGGCCAGGGCGAAGCCGAGCACCAGCTCGATCGCGACGGTGACCACGGTGATCAGCACGGTGACCCCGAGGTCCCGCCAGAACAGGGGATCGGTGAAGAGCACCCCGTAGTTCGACAGGCCCACGAAGGAGCGCTGGTCCGGGGCGGTCAGGCGGTAGGAGAACAGGGAGTCGAAGAAGGCCTGGAGGATCGGGTACACCGTCACAGCCAGCATCACGACGAAGGCGGGGGCGGCGAGCATGATGCCCAGGCGGCGCTCCGCCCGTGCCCGGTCGCTCAGCGGCGGCTTCTGCCGGGTCGCGCGGCGGCGCCCGGAGGTGCCGTCCGTCCCGGTCCTCGGCGCGGCGGCTGTCTCGCTCACAGCAGGGCCTCCCCTCGCAGCACGGACCGGATGAACTCCTGGGACCGCGCGGGGGTGGCCTCGCCGACCTCCGAGATCGGGGTCCAGTGCTGCTGGATGCCCAGGGAGATCTCGTTGTAGAAGGGGGTCTGCGGGCGGGGCGCGGCACGCTCGAGGGACTCGCGGATCTCCGGCGCCATCGGGTAGGCGTCCTGGACCTCGGGGTCCTCGTAGGCGGTGGTGGAGGCGGGCGGGTTGCCGTCGGAGAGGAAGTACTGCGCCTGCTTCTCCGGGGAGACGATGCAGCGGATCGCCTCATAGGCGAGGTCCTGGTGCTCGCTCGAGGCGCCGACGCCGAGGTTGATCCCGCCCAGCGGCGGCGCTGACTCCTGGTCCTCGCTCACCTGCGGGTACGTGGTCCACTTCATGTCGTCCAGCACCTCCTGGTCGACGCTCCCCTGCTCCACGGAGGTCTGCGTGGCGGTGTAGACGAAGGGCCAGTTGACCATGAACGAACCCTGCTCGCCCTGGAACTGGGCCATGGCGACGTTCTCGTCCTGGGTGGTGGCGCCCGGGCCCGCGAGCCCCTCGGAGCCGATCGTGCCGATGATCCGGGACGCCTCGTCCCCGGCCGGGGAGTCGAGCGCGAGCTGCGTCTCGTCGGCGGGGGCGCCGGGGTTCTCGATGATCGACTGGCCCTGCGACTCGTACAGCGCGTTGACCCACACGGTCATCGACTCGGCGCGGATCCCCTGGATGCCGAGGTGGCTGTCGGTGGTCTCCGCGGCCTCGATCAGCTGGTCCCAGGTGACGGGCTCGGACATGTCCAGCCCCGCCTCCTCGGCGACGGACTCGCGATACCACAGCAGCTGCGTGTTGGCCCAGAAGGGCACGGCGACCAGCTCGTCGTTCCAGGTCGCGCCCTGCACGGCGCCGTCGACGACGTCCTGGGTGGAGCTGGTGACGAGGTCCTCCGGGACGGGGGCGAGGAAGCCGGGCTCGGCGAGCTCCGGGATGTAGGGGGGGTCCAGGCTCATGATGTCCAGGGACCTGTCCCCCGCGGCGAGGCGGCGGGCGAGCTGCTCGCGCTGGCTGGCCGCATCGCGGGGCAGCAGCGAGGTGGTGATCGTGTACGCCCCGTCGGCCTCGTCGCTGCACTGCTGGGCGATCTGGGTCTGGCCGCCGTTGTCGGGATTGATGTACCAGGTCAGCTGCGGCGGGCCGGCGTCGGCCGAGCCGCAGGCCGCGAGCGTCGCCCCCAGGGCGAGCGCGGCCCCGGCGGCGCACAGCCGGCGCAGACCGGACGGGCGGACGGGTTCGCTCACGGTCTCGCTCCTCCTCGTCGGGTCGAGGCGGACGGCGCGGTCGCGCACCGTCCTCCACGACGGGGCGGGCACCGTCACGGTGCCGACGAGCTGAGACTATGCCGCAGGTCACAGGAGCGCAACTCGGAGGGGAGTACTCTCGCGGTCTGCGTCGCAGGACCCGTCCTCGCCGCGGCGGCGGGAGCACCGGCCGGCGCGGCGGCGAGCGTGGGGAGGGCCGGGGAGCGGCCCCCGCTCAGGCGAGCTCGATGAGCTCCTGGTACTCGGCGTTCCAGAGGTCCTCGACGGCGTCGGGCATCATCAGCACCCGCTCGGGGTCGAGCGCCGCGACGGCGCCGGGGTCGTGGGAGACCAGAACGACGGCGCCCTCGAAGTTCGCCAGCGCCCCGAGGATCTCCTCGCGGCTGGCGGGGTCGAGGTTGTTCGTCGGCTCGTCCAGCAGCAGCACGTTGGCGCTGGAGACGACGAGCGCGGCCAGGGCGAGGCGGGTCTTCTCCCCGCCGGAGAGCACCCGGGCGGGCTTGTGCACGTCGTCGCCCGTGAACAGGAAGGAGCCGAGGATCTTGCGGGCCTCGACCTCGGGCAGCTCGTAGGCGGCCGTCATCATGTTCTCCAGCACGGTCCGGTCCAGGTCCAGGGTCTCGTGCTCCTGGGCGTAGTAGCCGATGCGCAGACCATGGCCGGGCAGGATCCGCCCGGTGTCCGGCGCGTCGACCCCGCCGAGGATCCGCAGCAGGGTGGTCTTGCCCGCGCCGTTCAGGCCGATGATGACCACGCGCGAGCCGCGGTCGATCGCGAGGTCCACGCCGGTGAAGATCTCCAGGCTGCCGTAGGACTTCGAGAGGTCTTCGGCCATCAGCGGGGTCTTGCCGCAGGGGGCGGGCTTGGGGAAGCGCAGCGAGGCGACCCGGTCGGTCTGCCGCTCCCCCTCGACGCCGTCGAGCATGCGCTCGGCGCGCTTCAGCATGTTCTGCGCGGCGACGGCCTTGGTGGCCTTCGCCCGCATCTTCTCCGCCTGGGCGGTCAGCTGGGTGGCCTTCTTCTCGGCGTTCGCCCGCTCGCGCCTGCGCCGCTTCTCGTCGTCCTCGCGCTGGCGCAGGTACTGCTTCCAGCCCATGTTGTAGATGTCGATCGCGGAGCGGTTCGCGTCGAGGTAGAACACCTTGTTCACGACCTGCTCGACGAGCTCGACGTCGTGGCTGATCACGATCAGCCCGCCGCGGTAGCTCATCAGGTACTCGCGCAGCCATACGATCGAGTCGTGGTCGAGGTGGTTCGTCGGCTCGTCGAGGATCATCGTGGAGGCCTGCGAGAACAGGATCCGGGCGAGCTCGACGCGGCGGCGCTGACCGCCGGAGAGCGTGCCGAGCTCCTGCTCGAGCAGCCGGTTGGGCAGGCCGAGGTTCGCGGCCATCCGCTTGGCCTCCGCCTCGGCCGCGTACCCGCCGGCGGCGTCGAGCTCGGCCTCCAGGCGCGGGTACCGGTTCATCGCCTTCTCGCGGCGGGCCTCGGTGAGGGACATGTCCCCCATCTCCTCCTCGGCGCGGCGCAGCTTCCTCAGGATCCCGTCGAGCCCGCGGGCGGAGAGGATCCGGGCGAGCACCGGCTCGGTGTCCTCGCCGCTGTGGGTGTCCTGCGGGAGATAGCCGAGCTCGCCGGTCACCTCGACGCTGCCCTCGCTGGGGTCTAGCGTGCCGGAGAGGACCTTGGTCAGCGTGGTCTTGCCGGCGCCGTTGCGACCGACCAGGCCGATCCGGTCGCCGTCGGTGACCTGGAAGGAGACGTCGCTCATGAGCAGCCGGGCGCCGACGCGGATGGCGAGGTCGTGCACGGTGATCACGGGTGGGACTCCTCTTCGGACGGGGGCGGCCCGGAGGAGGGCCGGATCGAGTCTAGGGCCGAGGCGCCGAACGGTCGCCCGGATTCCCGCCGACGGTGCCGGGGGACACATCCGCAGGCTCCCCCGCACGGCCGACGAGGTGTCATCCTGGGGGCGGTGGCCGTGACCGCGGCCAGGGAGCTCAGCAGAGAGGCTGGATACATGCGCATCGGGGTGCCCCGCGAGGTCAAGAACAACGAGAACAGGGTGGGCCTGGGCGCCACCGGCGTGCACGAGCTGGTGATGCACGGCCATGAGGTGATCGTCGAGAGCGGCGCGGGCCTCGGCTCCCGCGTGAGCGAAGAGGACTACGCCGCCGCGGGCGCGACCCTGCTGCCGACGGCCGACGAGGTCTGGGCGCAGGCCGAGATGATCGTGAAGGTGAAGGAGCCGCTGCCCGAGGAGTACGGACGCCTGAGGAAGGGCCAGATCCTCTTCACCTATCTGCACCTCGCGGCCGACCGGGAGCTCACCGAGGCGCTGCTCGCCTCCGGCACCACCGCCATCGCCTACGAGACCGTCCAGCTCCCCGACCGCTCCCTGCCGCTGCTCGCGCCGATGAGCGCGATCGCGGGCCGGCTCGCCGCGCAGGTCGGCGCCTACCACCTGATGGCGCCACTGGGCGGCGGCGGGGTGCTGATGGGCGGGGTGCCCGGGACCTCGGAGGCGAACGTGCTGGTCCTCGGCGGCGGCGTCGTCGGCGAACAGGCGGCGATGATGGCGCACGGGCTGCACGCGAACGTCACCGTGATGGACGTGAACGTCTCCCGGCTCTCCCAGATCGCGACGATGCACCACGGCGGGATCCTCACCCGCTACTCGACCGCCCTCGACCTCTCCGAGCAGATCGAGCAGGCCGACGTCGTCGTCGGCTCGGTGCTGATCCCCGGCAAGCGCGCCCCGAAGCTCGTCACCGACGAGATGGTCTCCCGGATGAAGCCGGGCTCGGTGCTGGTCGACGTCGCGATCGACCAGGGCGGCTGCTTCGAGAACTCCCGGCCCACCACGCACGACGACCCGACCTTCCGGGTGCACGACGCGATCTACTACTGCGTGGCGAACATGCCCGGCTCCGTGCCGGTCACGGCGACGGCGGCGCTGAACAACGCGACCCTCCCCTACGTGCTGAAGCTCGCCGGCGCGGGCTGGCGGGACGCGCTGCGGGCCGACGAGGCGCTCGCGAAGGGCCTGCACACCCACGAGGGCGCCCTCACCCACGCCGGCACCGCCGAGGCGCACGGCCTGGAGCTCACGAGCGCCGCCGCCGTCATCGGCTGACCCGCCCGTCGGCGCTGCCTGTGCCGAGCGCCCTCACTCCGCGCGCCGGGCGCAGCGCACCGCGCAGAAATGCACGCCCACGACTCATGCGGGGAGCCACATGAGTCGTGGGCGTGCAGAACTCGTCAGTCGCTGCCGGAGCGCGGGTTCCGGCCGGGGCGATCAGACGATCAGAGGTTGAAGCCGATGGCGCGCAGCTGCTCGCGGCCGTCCTCGGTGATCTTCTCCATGCCCCACGGCGGCATCCACACCCAGTTGATGCGGTGCGTCTCGGTGATGGGGTCCAGCACCGCGAAGGTCTGCTCCTCGAGCACGTCCGTCAGCGGGCAGGCGGCGGAGGTCAGGGTCATGTCGATCACGGCGTTGCCGTCCTCGACGGTCACCCCGTAGACGAGGCCCAGGTCGACGACGTTGATCCCGAGCTCGGGATCGATGACGTCCTTCATCGCCTCGGTGACGTCCTCGACGCTCACGGTCGAGGGCGGGGTCTGCTGGTCGGTCATGGTGTCCTCCCGGAAGGGGTGCGGGACTGCTCCCGCAGGGGTGCGGACGGGGCTCGTCGGGCCGTCCCGGGAGGTGCTGTCCGGGACGGTCCGCGGCGGGTCCCGCGGTGCGGCCGCCCCGCCCCGCGCGGGTGCGGGGCGGGACGGCCGGCGGCATCAGGCGCCGACGAGGAAGCGATCGTAGCCCTCGGCCTCGAGACGCTCGGCCAGCTCCGGACCGCCCTGCTCGGCGACCCGGCCGTTGACGAAGACGTGGACGAAGTCCGGCTTCACGTACTGCAGGATGCGGGTGTAGTGGGTGATCAGCATGATGCCGACCTCGGTGTTCTCCTTGGCGCGGTTGACGCCCTCGGAGACCACGCGCAGCGCGTCGACGTCGAGGCCGGAGTCGGTCTCGTCGAGGACGGCGATGGAGGGCTTCAGCAGCTGCATCTGGAGGATCTCGTGGCGCTTCTTCTCGCCGCCGGAGAAGCCCTCGTTGACGTTGCGCTCGGCGAAGACGGGGTCCATCTTCAGGTCGTCCATGGCGCCCTTGACGTCCTTGACCCAGGTGCGCAGCGAGGGGGCCTCGCCGTCGATCGCGGTCTTGGCGGTGCGCAGGAAGTTCGAGACGGTCACGCCGGGGACCTCGACGGGGTACTGCATGGCGAGGAAGAGGCCGGCGCGGGCGCGCTCGTCGACGCTCATCTCGAGCACGTCCTCGCCGTCGAGGAGGACCTCGCCGCCGGTGATCTCGTACTTGGGGTGGCCGGCGATCGCGTAGGCGAGGGTGGACTTGCCCGAGCCGTTGGGGCCCATGATCGCGTGGGTCTCGCCGCCCTTGATGGTGAGGTCGACGCCCTTGAGGATCTCCTTGGTGCCCTCAGGGGTCTCGACGGTGGCGTGGAGGTTCTTGATCTCCAGAATCGACATGTGGGGTTCTCCTTGACCAGGAAGCTGGTGGATTCGTGGGGCTGGGGCGGGCGTCGGTGCGGGCGCCCGCGAGGTCAGGTGGCGGGAGCGGCGGAGGGATCCACGAGGATCTCGCCGCTGCTCTCGTCGATGCGCACGGGGAACACCCGCACGGGCAGGACCGCCGGGAGCTGCAGAGGACGACCGGTGACGAGGTCGAACTGGCTGCCGTGCTTCCAGCACTCGATGGTGCATCCCTCGACATCGCCGTCGCTCAGCGCGATCTCGTCGTGCGAGCAGAGGTCCTCGAGGGCGTGGACGCCGCCGTCCTCGTCGCGCACCAGGGCGATCTCGATCCCGCCGGCGACGACGTCGATCGCCTCGCCGGGGGCGAGGTCGGCCAGAGCGGCGACGGGGACGAAGGCGTCCGACATCAGTTCATGCTCCGTGCGAGCTCGTCCTCGATCGCGGCCGAGAGGCGCTCGCGCACCTCGGGCACGTCGATCTGCTGGATGATCTCGGCGAAGAAGCCGCGCACGACCAGACGGCGCGCCTCGATCTCCGGAATGCCGCGAGCGCGCAGGTAGAACAGCTGCTCGTCGTCGAAGCGCCCGGTGGCGGCGGCGTGGCCGGCGCCCTCGATCTCGCCCGTCTCGATCTCCAGGTTCGGCACGGAGTCGGCGCGGGCGCCCTCGGTGAGCACCAGGTTGCGGTTGAGCTCGTAGGTGTTGGTGCCCTCGGCCTCCTTGCGGATCAGCACGTCGCCGACCCACACGGACCGCGCGCCCTTCCCCTGCAGCGCGCCCTTGTAGGCGACGTTGGAGGTGCAGTTCGGGACGCTGTGGTCGATGAACAGGCGGTTCTCGAAGAACTGGCCCTCATCCGAGAAGTAGAGGCCCAGCTTCTCGATCTCGCCGCCGGGGGCGGCGTACTCGCCGATCGAGTTCAGGCGCACCGCGCTGCCGCCGAGGGTGACGGCGACGTGCTTCAGACGTGCGTCGCGGCCCACGCGGGCGTGGTGCTGCGCGATGTGCACCGCGTCGTCGTCCCAGTCGTGGACGGTGATGACCGTCATCTGCGCGTTGTCGCCGACGAGGATCTCCACGTCCTGCGCGTACTGCGCCGAGCCGATGTGGTTCAGCACCACGATCGAGGAGGAGGACTCCTGCGCCTCGATCACGAGGTGCGCGTTGGCGCGGCGGTCCGCGCCCCGGCCGGTGATGTCCACGCGGAACGGCGCTTCGTAGGCGACGTTCTTGGCGGCGACCAGGTGCAGCGCCTGCTCGGTGCGGGCGGAGGCGATCGCCGTGGGCAGGTCCTCGGGCACCAGCACGGTGCCGCGGGGTGCCTGGCCGGGGGCGAGCGTCGAGGGCTCCGGGGCGCCCTCGGGCACGGTCACGGCGTAGTCGACGGCGGGGTCGCCCTCGCGGTCGTCGGTGGCGGCGTCCTCGAAGAGGGCGGAGAAGCGGCGCAGCGGGGTGAAGCGCCACTCCTCGATGTCGCTCTTGGGCACGGCGTGGTCGGCGACCTCGAAGGAGCGCAGTCGCGCGCCGCGGTTCAGCGCGGCGTGGGCGGCGGAGACGTCCTGGCCCGGCAGGCTCAGGTTCTCCTCCTCCAGCTCCGGCGCGGCCGTCGTGTCGGTGCCCTCCAGGGCGGTTCCGGCGGCGACGGGCGCGGCGCCCGCCGCGTGGCCCACGGCCTCGTTCGCGGTCGGGTCCCCGGCGCTCTCGGCACCCTTCACATCAGTGGTCGTCATCAGCCGACTGCTCCTTCCATCTGCAGCTCGATCAGGCGGTTCAGCTCGAGGGCGTACTCCATCGGGAGCTCTCGGGCGATGGGCTCGATGAAGCCGCGCACGATCATCGCCATCGCCTCGGTCTCCTCCATGCCGCGGCTCATCAGGTAGAAGAGCTGCTCCTCGGAGACCTTGGAGACGGTGGCCTCGTGGCCCATCTGGACGTCGTCGACGCGCACGTCGACGTAGGGGTAGGTGTCGGTGCGCGAGATCTGGTCCACCAGCAGCGCATCGCACAGCACGGTCGAGGCGGAGTGCTCGGCACCGGGCATGACCTGGACCAGGCCGCGGTAGGAGCTGCGGCCGCCGCCGCGCGAGACCGACTTGGAGACGATCGAGCTCGAGGTGTGCGGTGCCATGTGCACCATCTTCGAGCCGGTGTCCTGGTTCTGGCCCTCGCCGGCGAAGGCGACGGAGAGGGTCTCGCCGCGGGCGTGCTCGCCCATCAGCCAGACGGCCGGGTACTTCATGGTGACCTTGGAGCCGATGTTGCCGTCGACCCACTCCATGACGCCGCCCTGCTCGACCGTGGTGCGCTTGGTGACCAGGTTGTAGACGTTGTTCGACCAGTTCTGGATGGTCGTGTAGCGGACGCGGGCGTCCTTCTTCACGACGATCTCGACGACGGCGCTGTGCAGCGAGTCGGACTTGTAGATCGGCGCGGTGCAGCCCTCGACGTAGTGCACGTAGGAGCCCTCGTCGGCGATGATCAGCGTGCGCTCGAACTGGCCCATGTTCTCGGTGTTGATCCGGAAGTAGGCCTGCAGCGGGATCTCGACGTGCACGCCCTTGGGGACGTAGACGAAGGAGCCGCCGGACCACACGGCGGTGTTCAGCGCGGAGAACTTGTTGTCGCCCGAGGGGATGACGGTGCCGAAGTACTCCTTGAAGAGCTCCGGGTGCTCCTTGAGCGCCGTGTCGGTGTCCAGGAAGATGACGCCCTGCTCCTCCAGGTCCTCGCGGATCTGGTGGTAGACGACCTCGGACTCGTACTGCGCGGCGACGCCGGCGACGAGGCGCTGCTTCTCGGCCTCGGGGATGCCGAGGCGGTCGTAGGTCTCCTTGATGTCCTCGGGCAGGTCGTTCCAGTCGGCCACCTGCTTCTCGGTGGAGCGGACGAAGTACTTGATGTCGTCGAAGGCGATGCCGGAGAGGTCCGGGCCCCAGGTGGGCAGCGGCTTCTTCTCGAAGAGCTTCAGCGCCTTCAGCCGACGCTCGAGCATCCACTCGGGCTCGTCCTTGCGTGCGGAGATGTCGCGCACGACGTCCTCGGACAGGCCGCGCCGCGCGCTGGCCCCGGCCGAGTCCTCGTCGTGCCATCCGAAGGCGTAGTTGCCGATCGAATCGATGATCTCGTCCTGTGAGAGCTTCTCGGGTGCGCTCGTCATGGTGTCCTTCCCTCGGTGAGCGGAATGTGGGTCGTGCAGACGTGAGCCCCCTGCGCCAGGGTGGCCAGGCGCTGGACGGGGGCCCCGATGATGCGGGAGATGACGCGGGACTCGGCCTCGCACAGCTCCGGGTGGTCGGCGGCCACGTCGAGGACGGGGCAGCGGCCGTGGCAGAGCTGCGCGGTGACGAGGCTACGCGGACCGGCGCCGCCCTCGCGACGGGCCGCCGGCAGCGGGACGTGCAGCGGGCGGACGGTGGTGGCGTAGCCGCGCTCGGTGAGCAGCTGCGAGAGCAGCTCGAGCCGCTCGGCGGTGCCCACCGGCTCCCCGGTCTCCGCCTCGAGGCGGTCGACCCGTTCGGCGAGCCGCTGCTCCCAGTCGGAGATCCGCCGCTCCGCGAGGGCGGTCACCGCCTCCTCGCCGCCGCGGCGGGCGAGCTCGTCGACCGCCATCACGGCCAGCTCGTCGTAGCCGGCGGCGAAGTCCTCATGCGCCGACGGCGAGAGCACGAAGGTCTTGCTGGGGCGTCCGCGGCCGCGATGGGCCACGGGCACCTCGTGCTCGGCGATGGTCCCCTCCGCCTCGAGCGCCGCGAGATGGCGGCGCACGGCGGCGCTGGTGAGGCCGAAGCGCTCGGCGAGCTGCCGGGCGGTGATGGGTCCGTGGGTGGAGATCGCCTCGACGAGGCGATCGCGCGTGGTCTGCTCGGGCTTCGCCGCGAGCTCCTGCGCATCCTGCTCGGCCATCCTGCACCTCCCTTCTCGACCACCTAGATTTTACAACAGGACTCTTTCCAAATACTGCCCGAGTCCTGTGCCCCCGGCCACGAAGGGTGCCCTTACCTGCGACGTCAGGCAGGGCGAGGCGGATCGCACGCCCCCACGCATGGTGCACGACATGGGCGCGGAGCGCACCCCGGCGCCCCTCTCGGCGCGCCGAGGATCGCCCCCGAGAGGCTTCCATCTAGTACCGGTTTCAACTATTATGGCGGTGACGCCACCGACACGAAGGGACCCCACGATGAACGAGACCGCCCCCGCCTCCACGGACGCTGCCGCCGAGGAGCACTCGACCCGCGGCGCCTACGTCTCCGGCGGCAAGGCCTTCGACCGCGACATGAACTACATCGACGACCGGATCACCCGCGACGGCCGCGACGGCTGGCCCGTCGAGGCCGGGCGCTACCGGCTGATCGCCGCCCGCGCCTGCCCGTGGGCCAACCGCACCCTGATCTCCCGTCGTCTGCTGGGCCTGGAGGGCGCGATCTCCGTGGGCATGCCCGGCCCCACCCATGACAAGCGCTCCTGGACCTTCGACCTCGACCCCGGCGAGGTGGACCCCGTGCTCGGCTACGAGCGCCTGCAGCAGGCCTACTTCGCGCGCTTCCCCGACTACCCGCGCGGCATCACCGTCCCCGCCGTCGTGGACATTCCCACCAGGGCCGTCGTGACCAACGACTTCCAGCAGATCACCCTCGACTTCGCGACCGAGTGGACCGAGCACCACCGCGCCGGCGCCCCGGACCTCTACCCCGAGGCTCAGCGCGAGGAGATCGACGCGCTGAACAAGTGGATGCTCCACCGGGTCAACAACGGCGTGTACAAGGTCGGCTTCGCCGGCTCGCAGGAGGACTACGAGCGCGAGTACACGCTGCTCTGGGAGGCCCTCGACGAGCTCGAGGAGCGCCTGGGCCGCAGCCGCTACCTCATGGGCCCCTCGATCACCGAGGCCGATGTGCGCCTGTTCCCCACGCTGATCCGCTTCGACCCCGTCTACCACGGCCACTTCAAGGCCAACCGGCAGACCCTCGCCTCGATGCCGAACCTGTGGAACTACACCAAGGACCTGTTCCAGACCCCGGGCTTCGGCGATACGGTCGACTTCGCGCAGATCAAGCGGCACTACTACTACGTGCACGAGGACATCAACCCCACGCAGATCGTCCCCGCCGGCCCCGCGCTCGAGCCGCTGCTGGAGGCGCACGACCGCGACCGCTTCGAGACCGACACCTGGGGCCCCGGCGGCACCGCTCCCGAGGCGCCGCTCGCCGCGGAGGTCGTCGACCCGGCGCACACGCCGCTGCGCGTCACCGGGCGCTGAGCCCGGCACGGCCCGGGTGAGGTATCGCCCACCTCGCCCGGCCCGGACGCGGCGCCGTCCCCGGCCCGGCGTCGCGTCCGGCCTACGATGGGGCGGCCATGGACGACCACTCCCCTGCCCTCGTCGCGACCGACCTCGCCCACTCCTACGGCGCCGTGCGCGCCCTCGACGGCCTGAGCCTGACCGCGGAGCGCGGCGAGGTCACCGCGCTGCTCGGCCCCAACGGCGCCGGCAAGACCACCGCCGTCTCCTGCGCGACCGGTCTGCTGCGCCCCGATGCCGGCAGCGTGCGCGTGCTCGGCACCGACCCCTGGCGAGCGAGCCCCGAGCACCGCGCTCGGGTGGGCGTGATGATCCAGGACGGCGGCCTCGCCTCGGGCGCGACGGCGATGCAGCTGCTGCGCTACGGGGCGAGCCTGCACGCCGCCCCGCTCGACGTCGACGAGGTCGCCGCCCATCTCGGCATCGACGAGTTCGCCCGCACCCTCGTGCGGCGCCTCTCCGGCGGACAGCGCCAGCGGCTCGCCCTGGCGCTGGCGATCATCGGCCGGCCCGACCTCGTCTTCCTCGACGAGCCGACCGCCGGGATGGATCCCTCGATCCGGCGCCGGGTGCGGGAGCTGATCCGGGGGCTGGCCCGCACCGGCACCTCCGTCGTGCTCACCACCCATCTGATGGACGACGTGGTCGGGCTCGCGGACGCGGTGCGAGTGATCTCCCGCGGCCGCGTGCTCGCCTCCGGCAGCGTGCAGGAGGTGGTCCGCGAGCATCGCGGGCCGGGCGGCGGCGTGACCCTCCGGGCGACCGCGAGCGGCGTCGCCCCCGACGCCGTGCCCGCCCTCGAGCAGGCCCTGCACGAGGCCGCCGCCCGTCACGGCGCCCGCCTGGAGGTCTCCAGCGCCGCGGCCGCTGACCTCGAGGCGGTGCTGCTGGACCTGATGGACCGTGACGCCCCCGGGGCCGAGGACGCCGGGAGCACGACCCGCCACGACGACGCCCCCAGCGCAGGAGCCGCCCGATGAGCGCCGCCGCCCCGTCGACCTCCCCTGCCGGTTCCGGCGGCACCGCCGCCGCGCCGCGCGTGCCGCGTCCCGCGCCGGCGCCGCGCCGCATCCTCTCCCACGCCCGGCTCGAGACCCGCGTGCTGCTCTCCAACGGGGAGCAGCTCATGGTCGCGATCGCCCTGCCGGCGATGGTGATGGTGGGGCTGTGGCTGCTGCCCGTCGGCCGGCTCGAGGGCGCTCCCGCGATCGACACCGCGGTCGCCGCGACCTTCGCGACCGCGCTGATCTCGACCTCCTTCACCTCGCAGGCGATCATGACCGGCTTCGACCGTCGCAACGGCGTGCTGCGCTGGATCGCGACGACGCCGCTGGGGCGTAGCGGCTATCTCGCCGGGAAGATCCTCGCCACCCTCACCACCCACGTGCTGCAGGTGGTCGTGCTCGGGGTGCTGGGCCTCGTCCTGGGCTGGCGGCCGGAGATCGCCGGCCTCGCGGCGCTCGTCCCCGTCTGGCTGGTGGGGACGGTGGCCTTCGGGGCGCTCGGTCTGCTGGTCGCGGGGCTGCTGCGCACCGAGGCGGTGCTGGCGGTGGCGAACCTCGTGTTCGTGCTGCTCGTCGCCGTCGGCGGCGTCGCCTTCCCCACCACCTCGTTCCCGCGGATCCTCGGCGGGCTCGCGGACCTGCTGCCCTCGGGCGCGCTCGGCGAGCTGATGCGGGCCTGCCTCGCGGGCGGTCCGTTCTCCCCCGGCTCCGCCGTGGTGCTGCTGCTGTGGGCCGCGGCAGGGGTCGCGGCCGTCGTGCGCTGGTTCCGCTGGACGGATGCCTGAGCCCCCTCGCACGAGCCCGACGCCGGGCCCGGTCCCGGAGCCCCTGTCCGGCCGCTCGGCCGTCCCGGGCGACCGCCGAGTCCTCACGATGCGGGATCCCTCGCATCCGCGCCCGGAGTCCAGGCGGCCCTCGGCCGCGGAACCTAGACTGCTGGGCATGTCCTCGCCTGCCCTCTCCGCCGAGCGCTCCCCCGAGCGCCACGGGCGGATCACCACCCTGCCCGACCGTCGTCTGACCTCCTGGGGGCCGCAGCGGCGCGCACGTCTCGCCGCCATCGCGATCTGGGGCAACCTGATCTGCCAGATGGGCATCATCCTCTCGGGCGGCGCGGTGCGTCTGACGGGCAGCGGACTGGGCTGCTCCTCCTGGCCGCACTGCGAGCCGGGGAACTTCACCCCGGAGCTGACGCTCGAGGCCGGGATCCACCCCTTCGTCGAGTTCGGCAACCGCACGCTCACCGGCGTGCTGAGCATCTTCGCGGTCGCGGTGCTGCTGGTGACCTACCGCTGGCTCGCCCACAAGGGACGCGGCTTCCGGATGCTGGCGTGGGTGCCGCTGATCGGCACCGCCGCGCAGGCGCTGATCGGGGCGTTCGTGGTGTGGTTCGACCTGCACCCCGGGATCGTCAGCCCCCACTTCCTCATCTCCCCCGTGCTCGGCGCGCTCTCGACGGTGCTGCTGGTGCGGCTCTACGACGGCGACTCGCACGTGCGCCTCGCGGTCCCGCCACGACTGCTGGGGCTCTACGTCCCGCTGGCGGCGGTGGGCTTCGTGGTGCTGGTGCTCGGCACGCTGGTCACCGGCACCGGCCCGCATTCGGGCGATGCCGGGGACGTCACCCGACTGATGTTCTCCCCGGTCGTGATCACCCGGGTCCACGCCGTCGCGGTCTACCTCTTCCTCGCCCTGCTGATCGCGATGCTGGTCGTCCTCCACCGCTCGGGTGCCCGCCGCGAGGCCCGCACCGCGGCCTGGTGGCTGCTCGCGGCGACCCTCGCGCAGGGCACGGTCGGCTACATCCAGTACTTCACCGGGCTGCCCGAGCTGGTCGTCTTCGGCCACCTGCTCGGCGCCGCCGTGTTCGCACCGATGATCGCCTGGGTCGGGGCCCGGCTGGTCACCTGGCAGGAGGCACGATGATCCTCGGACGCCGTCGCCGCAGCTCCACCCAGGAGCTGCCCACCACCGCGCAGGCCCGTCCGGCCGGCGAGTTCGTCGCCTCGGTGCTCTCGCACCTGCGGCAGGTCGTGGACGTGGGCTGGAACCTGCTGGACGTCGACGCGGAGGCGCATCGCCTGATCCGCGAGGCGGGGGCGACCAGCTGCTACATCGACTACCACCCCGTCTTCGGCGCCTCCCCCTTCGGGTACGTCATCTGCACCTCGCTGAACGAGGGCGTGCTCCACGGCCGCCCCTACGACCGGGTGCTCGAGGACGGGGACCTGCTCTCCCTCGACTTCGCCGTCTCGGTGGAGGGCTGGGTGGCGGACTCGTGCCTGACGATCCCCGTCGGCACCCCGCGCGCGGAGGACCTGCAGCTGATCCGCGACACCGAGCAGGTGATGTGGGCCGGGATCGACCAGGTCACCGCCGGGGCCACCGTCGGCGACATCGGCTTCGCGGTGATGAACGAGGCGACCTCGCTCGGCTACTCGATCAACGACCGCTTCGGCGGCCACGGCGTGGGGCGCACGATGCACGAGGCGCCCTTCGTCCCCAACCACGGCACCCCCGGCGGCGGCGCCGAGCTCGTGGCCGGGCAGCTGATCACCGTCGAGCCGTTCCTGGTGCCGACCACCTCGGAGCTCGTCGTCGACGAGCGGGACGGCTGGACCCAGCTGGCGGCCGACGGCTCCCGCGGCGCGCACGCGGAGCACACACTGCAGGTCACCGACGGCGCGCCGATCGTCCTCACGGCCCGGGCAGACGACCCCGCTCCGCGCAGCTCGCTGGGCTGAGAGCCGCTGCGGCCGCTCCGTTCCGCGGTGTGCTCACCGCGTCGGCGGCACGGCGTCCTCGTCTCCGGCCCACGACACCCGCCGTCGGAGCGACGGTGCCCGCGGGTCGTCACCGAGCAGCGCGACTCCGGGGATCGTGTCTCGGAGCATCCTGACTCAGCGCAGCGCGATTCAGAGCAGTGCGGCGAGGCTCTCGGCGATGCCAGAGGAGTCCAGGCCCTGGTCGGCGAGGATCGCGTCGCGCTTGCCGTGGGCGAGGAACTCGAGGTCCACGCCCCGGCAATGCACGACAGGGCCGGGCCGCGCCGGGGTCGAGCGTCGGCCGAGCCGCAGTGCGAGCGCGGCACCGATCCCCCGCTCCGCGAGGCCGTCCTCGAGGGTGAGCACCGCGCGGGCGCCGGCGGCCAGGTCCAGCAGCTCCTCGCCCAGCGGCAGCGCCCGGACCGGATCGAGCACGACCACGTTCGCCGCGGGACGGGACGCCGCGATCTCCCGGGCGGCGGCGAGGGCCCGGTCGGCGAGGGCGCCGACGGAGACCAGGAGCACGTCGATCGGGGCCTCCGCGTCGCCGTGCAGGACGTCTCCCGCGGGCAGCTGGGCGAGCGCCGGGAGCTCCTCGGGGCAGGCGCCCTTGGGGAAGCGGACGATCGAGGGGCCCGGGGTGCCGAGCGCCGCGGGGACCGCCGCGTCGAGGCGGGCGCCGTCGCGGGGCGCCCACAGGCTCAGTCCGGGCACCTGCGCGGCGAGGGCGAGGTCCCAGATGCCGTGGTGGCTCGGACCGTCGTCCCCGGTGATCCCGGCGCGGTCCAGCGTGATCGTGACGTCCTCACCGTGCAGGGCGAGGTCCAGCAGCAGCTGGTCGTGGGCGCGGTTGAGGAACGTCGCGTAGAGCGCGACGAGGGGCAGGCGGCCCCCGGCGGAGAGGCCGGCGGCGGTGTCCAGCGCGAGCTGCTCGGCGATGCCGACATCGAGGACGCGCTCGGGCATCTCCTGCTGCATCGGGGTGAGCCCGACGGGGTCGATCATCGCGGCGCTGAGCGCGACCACCCGTACGTCGGCACGGGCGGCGTCGAGCACGGCGGCGCCCAGGCGGGCGCTCCAGGTGCGGGCGGCGGGCTTCGTCGCCTCCTCGCCCCCGAGCGAGAAGGGGCCGGTGGCGTGCCAGTGGTCCACCGCGTCGGCCTCGGCGAGGGCGAAGCCGGCGCCCTTGCGGGTGAGGACGTGCAGGACCACGCCGGCGCTGCCAGGGTCCTCCGCGGCCTCGCGGGCGGCGGCGGTCCCGGCCGCGAGCGCGGTGAGATCGTGGCCGTCGACGGGTCCGAGATAGGTCAGACCCAGCTGGGTGAAGACGTCCTGTCCGGGCAGCACCTCGCCCGTACGCAGCGCGGCGAGATGCCGAGCGAGGCCGCCGACGGTGGGCGCGTAGGAGCGGGTGTTGTCGTTGAGCACGACGACGGTGCGGGAGCCGCGGTCCGCGGCGAGCTCGTTGAGCGCCTCGAGGCCGACGCCGCCGGTGAGCGCGCCGTCCCCGATCACCGCGACGGAGACGCCCTGCTCCCCCGCGAGGCGGTGGGCGCGGTCCAGGCCGTGCGCCCAGGCGATCGATCCGGAGGCGTGGGAGTTCTCGACCAGGTCGTGCTCGGACTCGCCCCGGTCGGGATAGCCGGAGGTGCCGCCGGCGCGGCGGAGCCCCTCGAGGTCGGCGCGGCCGGTGAGCATCTTGTGGACGTAGGCCTGGTGGCCGGTGTCGAAGACGATCGGCTCCGCCGGGGAGCGGAACTCGCGGTGCAGGGCGAGGGTCAGCTCGACGACGCCGAGGTTCGGGCCGAGGTGGCCTCCGCTGACGGCGCAGATCTCGAGGAGGCGGCGGCGAAGGGTGCGGGCGAGGCCCGGGAGCTGCTCCGCGTCCAGGCTGCGCAGCGCCTCGGGGTCCGCGGGGATCGGCACCTCGGGCGGGGGCACGGTGGAGTCCGCCGCCGGGCGGGAGGGGGCGGGGCGCGGGCGCCGACGGGTCGGCACGGCAGCGTGCTGCTCAGTGGTGGACACGCACGGTCCTCCCTGGGGGACGGGGTCGGGACCTGTTCAGAGTACGTGGTTCTGACCTGCCGAGACGGGAGACATGGTCACATCTGTGCACATCTTCACCGGGGCTTCACCCGGCCCCGCCGAGGTGTGCAACGCGGTGCAGACAGCCCGGTCAGGGGTGCGCGAGAGGGTGCCTGCGGCGCCTCCCGCACCCGGACATGACTGCGCCCCGCCAGGCAGGGGCCGGGCGGGGCGCAGCGTGCGCCGGTCACGAGGACCGGACGGCGCGGGAGGCGCCTGCGATCAGGCCGCGACCAGCGAGCGCAGGACGTACTGCAGGATGCCGCCGTTGCGGTAGTACTCCGCCTCGCCGGGGGTGTCGATGCGGACGACCGCATCGAATTCCACGGAGGTGCCGTCCTGCTTGGCGGCGACGACCTTCACCGTCTTGGGGGTGGCGCCCTCGTTCAGCGCGGTGATCCCGGTGAAGGAGAAGGTCTCGGTGCCGTCGATCCCGAGGGACTCGGCGGTCTCGCCGGCGGGGTACTGCAGCGGCAGCACACCCATGCCGATGAGGTTCGAGCGGTGGATGCGCTCGAAGCTCTCGGCGATGACGACCTGGACGCCGAGGAGCTTGGTGCCCTTGGCGGCCCAGTCGCGGGAGGAGCCGGTGCCGTACTCCTTGCCGGCCAGGACCACGAGCGGGATGTCCTGCTCGGCGTAGGCCTGGGCGGCGTCGTAGATGAACTCCTGCTCGCCGGTCAGGAAGTTCTTCGTGTACCCGCCCTCGACGCCGTCGAGGAGCTGGTTCTTGATGCGGATGTTCGCGAAGGTGCCGCGGATCATGACCTCGTGGTTGCCTCGGCGGGAGCCGTAGGAGTTGAAGTCCTTGCGCGCGACGCCGTGCTCCTGCAGGTACTTGCCTGCCGGGGAGTCGAGCTTGATCGAGCCGGCGGGCGAGATGTGGTCGGTCGTGGTCGAGTCGCCGACCTTGACCAGCACCCGGGCGCCCTCGACGTCGCCGACCGGCGCGGGCTGCGCCTCCATGCCCTCGAAGTACGGGGGCTTGCGCACGTAGGTGGACTCGGAGTCCCACTCGAAGGTCGCGCCCTCGGGAGTCTCCAGGCTCCGCCAGCGCTCGTCGCCGGTGAAGACGTCCTTGTAGTCCTCGGTGAACATCTCCTGGGAGATGGACTCGCCGATGACCTTCTCGACCTCGGTCGGGTTCGGCCAGATGTCGCGCAGGTAGACGTCCTGGCCGTCCTTGTCCTGCCCCAGCGGGTCGTTCTCGAAGTCGAAGTCCATGGTGCCCGCGAGCGCGTAGGCGATGACCAGCGGCGGGGAGGCCAGGTAGTTCATCTTCACGTCGGGGTTGATGCGGCCCTCGAAGTTGCGGTTGCCCGAGAGCACCGCGGTGACGGCGAGGTCCTTCTCGGCGATGGCCTCGGAGATCTCCGAGTCCAGCGGGCCCGAGTTGCCGATGCAGGTGGTGCAGCCGTAGCCCACCAGGTGGAAGCCGAGTGCCTCGAGCGCCGGCCAGAGGCCCGCCCGGGTGTAGTAGTTGGTGACGACCTGCGAGCCGGGGGCCATGGAGGTCTTGACCCACGGCTTGGCGACCAGGCCGCGGTCCACCGCGTTCTGGGCGAGCAGGCCGGCGGCCATCATCACCGAGGGGTTCGAGGTGTTGGTGCAGGAGGTGATCGAGGCGATCGAGACGATGCCGTGGTCGATCTCGAAATCCTTGCCCTTGACCTGGACCGGGTCCGAGGCGCGGCCGATCACGTTCTGGCGCTCCGGGGCGTCGCCGCCGGAAGCGTTGTCCGACTCCAGTCCGGCCGGGTCCGAGGCGGGGAAGCTGCCGGCGTCCTCGCCCTCCTCGACCTGATGGCCCTCGCCCGCGTAGGACGGCAGCACCTTGCGGAAGGACTCCTTCGCCTCGGTGAGGACGATGCGGTCCTGGGGACGCTTGGGGCCGGCGATGGAGGGCACCACGGTGGAGAGATCCAGCTCGAGGTACTCGGAGTACTCGACCTCCGTCGAGGGGTCGTGCCACAGGCCCTGGCGCTTGGCGTAGGCCTCCACGAGGGCGACCTGCTCCTCGGTGCGGCCGGTCAGGCGCAGGTAGTCGGTGGTGACCTCGTCGACCGGGAAGATCGCGACGGTCGAGCCGAACTCGGGGCTCATGTTGCCGATCGTCGCGCGGTTCGCGAGCGGGACCTGCGAGACGCCCTCGCCGTAGAACTCGACGAACTTGCCCACCGCGCCGTGCTGGCGGAGCATCTCGGTGATGGTGAGCACGACGTCGGTCGCGGTGGCGGCCGGCGGGATCTCGCCGGTGAGCTTGAAGCCCACCACGCGCGGGATGAGCATGGAGACGGGCTGGCCGAGCATCGCCGCCTCGGCCTCGATGCCGCCGACGCCCCAGCCGAGCACGCCCAGGCCGTTGACCATGGTGGTGTGCGAGTCCGTGCCGACGCAGGAGTCCGGGTACGCACGGAGCACTGTCGCAGCGCCATCGACCGACACCTCGCGGGTCATGACGGTGCGGGCGAGGTACTCGATGTTGACCTGGTGGACGATGCCGGTGCCCGGGGGGACGACCTTGAAGTCGTCGAAGGCGGTCTGGCCCCAGCGCAGGAACTGGTAGCGCTCGCGGTTGCGCTCGTACTCGAGCTCCATGTTCTGCTCGAGCGCGTCGAGGCGGCCCGCGACGTCGATCATCACGGAGTGGTCGATGACCATCTCCGCGGGGGCGAGCGGGTTGATCCGCTCGGGATCCCCGCCGAGGTCCTGGACGGCCTCGCGCATGGTGGCGAGATCGACGACGCAGGGGACGCCGGTGAAGTCCTGCATGATCACGCGGGCGGGCGTGAACTGGATCTCGACGGACGGATCGGCCGTCGCGTCCCAGCTCGCGAGCGCACGGACGTGGTCGGCGGTGATGTTCGCCCCGTCCTCGGTGCGCAGCAGGTTCTCGAGCAGGATCTTGAGGCTGTAGGGAAGCTTCTCGGCGCCCTCGACGGCGTCGAGCGCATAGATCTCGTAGTCGGTGCCGCCGACCTCGAGCTTCTGCTTCGCGGCGAATGAGTCGACAGTGCTCATCGGACGCACTCCTTCGGTATAGGTTCGGCCCCTCCATCGTAGGCGCGTCGCCCGCGCGCGGCAGGCGATCGCGCACCTCGGGGCCCGACGCGGAGGGCGCGGGTCGAGGAGGGGGTGCCGGGCGGCTCCCCGGCAAGTATCTTGAAGTCAAGATAAATCATACCATGCAGTACCCCATGGTCCTGACAGGGCGTCATCTGCGCCGGGCGCGCATCGGCCCGGTCAGCCCGCGGCGCGCTCGAGGACCGCGACGGACTCGATGTGGTGCGTGTGCGGGAAGAGGTCGAAGGCGCGCAGGTCCTTGACCTGCCAACCCTTGCCCTCGATCGCGGCGAGGTCGCGGGCGAGGGTGGCGGGCTCGCAGGAGACGTACACGATGCGCTGGCGCACGGCACCGGCGAGCAGCCCCATCAGCTCGACGCCCGCGCCGGCGCGCGGCGGATCCAGGACCACCGCGTCGACCCCGCCGCGACGTGCGCGCACCCAGTCGGTGACATCGGCCGTGGCGGTCGAGACCTGCGGGAGGTCCTCGAGGTTCTGGGCGGCCAGCTGGGAGGCGCGGCGGTTGCCCTCGACGGAGACGACCGAGCCGCCCGTGCCCACCTGCTCCGCGGCGACCGCGGCGAAGACGCCGACGCCGCCGTAGAGGTCCCAGGCGCTGCCGCCCCGCGGGGCGTGCAGGGCGGAGTCGACGATCTCGGTGAGCAGCTCCGCGGCCCGGCGGTGGGACTGCCAGAAGCCGGTGGCGCTGACGGTGAACAGCCGCTCGCCCAGGCGCTCGTGGACGGTGCCGTCGCCGCGCAGCGGGACGAGACCGCGGGCGGTGCGGACCGCGACGTCGGCGTCGCCCCAGCTCTGCGGGATCTCGGTCGTCTCGGGATCCAGGTCACGGCCGATCAGCACCACCGAGGCCGGACCGGCCGAGGGGGCCACGGCGTCGACGGCCTCGGTGCCCTCGGGGGCGGTCCACTCCCCCAGGCGCAGCGCGCGCACCGCGGGGGCCGACAGGGGATCCTCGCCCACGGGACGCACTTCGTGGGAGCGCCAGCCGCGCATCCCGACCTCCCCGTCGGGGCCGACGGCGTAGCGCACCCGAGTGCGCCAGCCGAGCCCGTCGGCGTCGTGCGGGGCGGGCTCGACCTGCACCTGCTCGATCGGGAAGCTCGTCACCCCGGCACGCCGCAGCAGCTCCTGCATGACCTCGCTCGCGATGCGGCGCTGGGCGGGCAGGGCGATGTGCGCCCATTCCGCGCCGCCGACGCCGTCGACCCCGGCCTCCTCCCACACCGTGGGGACGCGGTCGGGTCCGGCCTCGAGCACGTCGAGCGCCTCGGCGCGCCAGAAGCGGGCATCGGCCTTCGCCTGGGGGTCCTCGAGAAGGCGGGCGGTGACGGTCTCCCCCGGTGCGGTGCCGCGCACGAAGACGACCCGGCCCTCGTGGCGGGCCACGAAGGTGCCGCCGGCCGCGGGAGGGCCGGCGGTGACCGTGAGGACTCGGCCGCCGGGGGCGGGGCTGCTCGGCGCGCTGTCGGCATCGGGGGTCATCGGACCACTCTCCTCCACTCCGGGTCCGAGCCCGGCTCGGACGGCGGCAGAACTCTCGGCGTGCACATCGTGCACCATCATCTCATCCAGTGGACGGTGCGCTGACCGCGCCGCTCGGGGCTCAGCGGTGGCCGCGGCGGGCGAGCAGCCCGCGATGCATGAGCCAGACGAGATAGGCGATCACCGCGAAAGCCGGCAGGCCCATGGCGATCTTCGCCGCGCCGAGCGCCGCGACCTGGCCGGTCAGCAGCAGCGGAAGCTGCACGGCGAGCTTGGCCGCGTACAGCCCCGCGAACAGGAGGGTCGCGCGGGTGTAGACGCGGCGGCCGTCCTCGTGCTCGCGCCAGTCCGAGACCCGCGGGTCCAGCAGCGCGACGACCACGCCGACGAGCGGGTGCCGCAGGGCGAGGGAGAGCAGGAGCACGGCCAGCGAGACGGCGTTGGTGACGATGCCCGGCCAGTAGAAGTCGGACCCCTCCCCGGAGCGGACCGCGAGGACCGCGCCGAGCGCGACCCCGATCAGCCCGCCGATCACGGTCGAGGGGCTCTGGCGCTGGACGAGACGCACGACCAGCATCACCACGACGGCCGCGACCGCGGCGCCCGCGGCGAGGCCCACGGCGCCCGTGGCGACGAAGAGCACGACGAACAGCAGCGTCGGCAGCACCGACTCCACGATCCCGCGGCGCCCGCCGATCGCGTCGGCGACGGAGAACTCCTCCTCCTGGAGCACGGCGCCGAGGCCGCTGCGGGTCGATCCCTCGCCGCCGGCGGGCTCTACCGCGGGCTGCTGGCCCGCCGGGGATGCGTCCTGCGCGTCGGCCCCGGGGGACGGCGCGGCGTCGGAGTCGCCGCGCGGCGAGGACCCGGCGGCAGGCGCGGGGGCGGGGGATGCGGCGGCCCGATCCCGTCGGGGCCGGCCGCCGGCGCGGTGGGTGCTCATCCGATCTCGGTGATCTCCGGGCCGCGGGCGAGCGGGTCCAGCGGGCCGGAGCGGATCTGGTCGAGGCCCGGACGCTCGCCGGGCAGGTGCAGAGGGATGAGCTCCTGCGGCGCCATCGCCTCCGCGCCGCGCACGACGACCAGGCGCGAGACGAGCGCCTCGAAGCGGCGCGCCTGCTCGGGGTCCGCCAGCGCCTTGCCGGAGAGGACCGCGCGCAGCAGCCAGCGCCGCCCGTCGACGCCGATGAAGCGCGCGGGACGGTAGGCGGTGCGGCCGTCGGCCCGCTTGACGGGCATGCGCGCGATCAGCTCGGTCCCGAAGGCGCCCGGCCGGGTCTCGGCGGTGCCGCCCTGCTTGACCACGGACTCGCGGAGCTTGCCCCGCACCTCCTCCCAGATCCCGCGGGACTTGGGAGCCGCGAAGGCCTGGACCTGCAGCGAGGAGCCCTCGATGACGAGGTTCGCGCCGGTCACGGCGTTCGTGCGCTGGTCGACCTCCATCCGCAGCTCCATGCCGTCGATGGCGGGGACGAGCAGGCCGCCGAGGTCGATGCGGTCCTCGTCGGGCGCGTCGGCCTCGTCGTAGGGCCCGTCCTCGAGGTGGTCCCCGCGTGCGGGGGCCTCCTCCTCGGTCTCGGACTCGTCCTCGGGGAGGGCGTCGTCGGCCGCGCCCTCGTCCTCCGGGGCGTCGTCCGGCTCGGGCGAGTCGAGCTCCAGGGCGCCCAGCCCCTCGATCTCCTCCGGCTCCTGCCGCTTCCTGCGGGAGAACAGTCCCATGGTCATCCCTCCTGGTGGTGTGCGCCGCCGAAGCCGCCGCTGGAGCCGAACCCGGCGGTGGACCGGTCCGTCTCCTCGAGGTCGTCGACCTCCTGCAGCACGGGGGCCAGGAACGGCACCACCACGAGCTGGGCGATCCGGTCCCCGACGCGGAGGGGGAAGTCCTTCGTCGGATCGGTGTTGTGCAGCGCGACCTTGAGCGGTCCGCGATAGCCGGCGTCCACGATACCGGGGCCGTTGAGGACCGTGACGCCGTGCTTCGCGGCGAGGCCCGAGCGGGGGCAGACGAGTCCCACGGTGCCGGGCGGGAGGGCGACGGCGAGGCCGGTGTCGACCAGGGCGCGGCCGCCCGCGGGGATCACGAGCTCCTCGGCGCTGGCGAGGTCGAGGCCGGCGTCGTCGGCATGGGCGCGGTGCGGGAGCGGGGTCGCGCCGGTGCGGCGGATCCGCAGCGGCGCGCTGGTGTCGGGGTCGGCAGACATGACGCCAGGGTAGGCGCTCCGGCGGCGTCCTCCGCGCACCGGGGGTCCAGGGAGTGCGTGAGACCATGGTGGGCATGTCCGCCTCCGCCGTTCCCCCCGCCGCCGAGTCCCCGTCCGAGCGGTCCGCCGCCGGTGCGGCCCCCGCCCCCGGGCGCGGCGCCGGAACGCCTCTCCACCGCGAGCACCTCCTGCCCGGGGTCGGCGCCTGGGTGATCGGCGTCGCGATCGGTGCGGCGCTCGGGCTCGTCATCGTGCCCCTGCACCTCGGCGCGGCGATCGCGCTGTCGGCGGTCTCCATCGTGATCGCGATCGTGCTGCTGATCGCCTACTCCCCCGTGCTGGAGGTCTCGGACGGCCGGTTCCGCCTGGGCCGCGCCCGGATCGACGTGACCGAGCTGGGCGAGCCGCAGGTGCTGCGCGGCGAGGACTGGGCGCTCACGATCGGCCAGGACTTCGAGCCGCTGGCCCACCACGAGGTGCGCGGCTGGACCCGCAGCGGGATCCGCGTCGAGGTGCTGGATCCGGAGGACCCGACCACCGCGTGGGTCGCCTCGACCCGTCGCCCCGAGGACCTCGCCCTCGCTCTGCGCACCGCCCAGCAGCAGGCACGGCGCGCGGCCTGACCGCTCCGGTCCGAGGGCATCTCCGACCTCGTGGCCTGTCGGCCTCGCGCCCGGTCCGGCCCCGACACCAGGAACGGCACCTCCCCTTCAGGAGGTGCCGTTCCTGGTGCCGGGGTGCTCCCCCTCTGCTGACCCGCGCTCGCGCGCACGTCAGGCCGCCGCGCAGTCCTTGCAGATGATGAGCGTGCCCTCGACGTGGTCGATCTGGCTGCGGTGCTTCACGAGGAAGCAGCTGGCGCACGTGAACTCGTCCGCCTGGCGGGGCAGCACGCGCACGGAGAGCTCCTCGCCGGAGAGGTCGGCGCCCGGGAGCTCGTAGGAGTCGGCCGCCTCGGCCTCGTCCTCGTCGACCGTGGGGGTCGCCGACTCGTTCCGTCGGCCCTTCAGCTCCTCGATGGAGTCGTCGTTCGACTCGTCGTCGTTCTTGCGCGGGGCGTCGTAATCAGTGGCCATCTACGGTCCGTTCCTGGTTGTCTGCGGGGTCGTACGACCTGGGTGTGGGCATGTCCGCGCCGGTGCGGCCACTAGGGACCGCATCCGACCGGTCGGGGTCCCAACGCTGAATGCGGCGGCATTATTGCAGAGGCACCCGTGAGCGGCAACACGACGTCCCCGCCCCGTCGGCGTCCGGTGCCGACGGCCCGGGCGCGTCCGGCGCGCACCCAGGCGTCGCACTGTAGGGTCACGGCCTAGACTGTGCCTGCGAGCGACCAGGCTCCGAGACCAGGCTCGGACGGAGAGGACGACGATGCGCGAGCTCGATCTCGACGGGATCCACGACGACGGGGAGCATCTGCTCCTGGTCGACTCCGACGGCGATCGGTACACCCTGCGGATCGACCGCGCGCTGCGCGCCGCGGTGCGCTCGGACCGTCCCGCGCTGAACATGATCCAGGCGGCCGACGCGACCCCGCTGCGCCCCAAGGAGATCCAGGCGATGCTCCGCGCCGGCCGCAGCGCGGAGGAGATCTCGGAGACCTCCGAGATCCCCCTCGAGCACGTCCGCCGCTACGAGGGGCCGGTGCTCGCCGAGCGCGAGTGGACCGCCCAGCGGGCGCGAACCTTCCCCGTCGGCCGCGGCGGCCCCGCCCTCCAGGAGGTCGTCGCCGAGCGGCTCGCCGCCCGCGAGGCGACCGGCGAGAGCGCCTGGGACGCCTGGCGGCGCCCCGACGGCACCTGGACCCTCGAGCTGACCTTCTCCGCAGGCGGTCGCACCCGGCAGGCCCACTGGGCCGCCGATGTCGAGACCCGCTCCGTCTCCCCGCTGGACGACGAGGCCCGCTGGATCAGCGACGAGGACGCCCCGCCCGAGCCGAGCCGCGGCCGCGGCCGGCTCCAGGCCGTGAAGTCCTCCGTGTACGACCTCGAGGCCGACGGCTCGCTCGAGGGCGAGTCGCCCCGCGCCCGCACCTGGCCGCACCGCCGTCCCGTGGCGGACGAGCACCCCTCCGCGCTCGAGGACAGCGAGCTCGACGCGCTCAACGCCCGTCGCGGGATGCGCTCCGTCCCCCGCCCCGACGACTCCGCGACCGTCTGGTCGGGGCTCGACGAGACCGTCGAGGAGCCCGGCGACGACAGCACCGAGGCGCAGGGCTCCGGGCTCGCCGCCGATCCCGCTCCGCACGCCGATCACGCGCGTCCCGTCGCGCCGGTGCTCGCCGGCCCGGCGGAGGCCGGATCGGGCGCCGGGGCCGACGAGTCCCCCGCCGACCACGACCCGGACGCGGAGGCCCTGCGCGAGCACTCCTCGGCGCCGGAGGAGCAGGACGGGCAGGGCGCCGACGAGGAGTTCGCCGCCCAGGACCCCTCGGACTCCCCGAGCGCGCAGGACGGCGCCGACGACCCGGCCGAGGAGACCTCCGACGAGGCGGGCGACGAGCCCGAGCGGCCGGAGATCCAGTACCAGGACACCGTGGACCTCACGCCGCTGCCCGGCTTCGACGACGCCTCCGCCGCCGCGCGGGGAGAGGGCTCCGGCGAGTCCGAGGAGCCCGCGAAGCCGGCCCGGAAGTCCTCCCGGTCGAAGAGCAAGCGCGCCTCGATGCCCAGCTGGGACGAGATCGTCTTCGGCTCCCGGAACGACTGAGACGTCTCCCGGGGCCGCCGCGGGCGGGCCTGCCCACCGGGCATCGCGCCGCGGCAGGGCTCAGGTGATCGTGCGCAGCAGCGGCACGACCGCCTCCGCCGAGGTGAGCGATCCGTGCACCCCGATCATCGACCGGGCCGTCTCGGATCGGCGTGAGAAGTCGTCGACGCCCCAGCGTCCGCGGGCGAGGACGAGCACGTCGGCGATCCGTCCCCGGACGTGCTCGGGGATCGCCGTGGCGGCAGGGCCGAGCAGCCCCGAGGCGAGCACCTGCTCCCGGGTGAGGACCAGGGCGCGCTCCCCCATCAGCACGCGCATCCGCTCGGCGAGCTCCGCGGCGGCGCCGTCGCCGGGCACCGCGTGCAGGGCGAGCGCCCTCGCCTCCCCCGTCACCTCCTCGACCAGGGACAGGATCGCCGGCTCCTGCGCGAGGTCGACGGTGTGCGCAGCGGAGGTGTCGACCATCCCGTGATCGGCGGTGAGGTGGACGCGGGTCCCACGGGGGACGCGTCGCAGCAGCGTGCCGATCAGCGCGTCGACCTCGGCGAGCGCGGTGCGCCACGGCTCGGAGTCGATGCCGTGCACGTGGCCCGCATGGTCCACGTCGTCCACGTGCAGGTGCACCAGCGCATCCGGGCCGCCGCGGTGCAGCGCGGTGCGCACCGCCTCGACGCGGTCCCCACGCCCCTGGGCGAGGAACTCCCAGCCGCGATAGGCGACGCCGCTGAGATGGGAGCGGGCGTGCTTGGCGGGGGCGACCTGCACGGCGCGGCGCGTCCCGGCCTCCACCGGGGTCGTCAGCGGCATCCAGGCGTGGGGGTCCAGGCCCGGGGCGCCGGTCAGCTGGTTGACGGCCCGGCGGCCCACGGGGTCGAAGCCGAGATAGCCCAGCACCCCGTGCTCGAGCGGTGCGAGCCCCGTGTGCAGGGAGACCATCGCGCTGGCGGTCGTCGACGGGGTGACCGTGCGGGTCCGCTCCACGGAGCCCTCGAGCCGCCTCAGCGTCGGGGTGAGCGCCCGGTGCTCGGCCAGCAGGTCAGCGCCGACGCCGTCGAGCAGCACCACCAGGTCCCGTCCCTCCTCGAGCGCGGAGGCGAGGGGGGCGAGCACGTCCAGCAGGCCCGGCCGCTCCCCCGCGGCGAAGGGCGGGGCCAGCAGGTCCTCGGGCCAGTCGGGCAGGGCGGGATCGTCCATCTCGGCCATGCTCCGGCTCAGGCCCCGAGGTCGTCGATCGCCTCGAGGAGGCGGTCGTGGAAGGCGAGCGCCTCCTCGACCGCGGCCTCGCCGTCGGCCAGCGCGCTGACCCGCAGCGCGAGGTCCGCGGGGGCGGAGCTGCCGGTGTAGCCGTGGTCCGCCTGGCAGGTGGGGTCGCCGCAGTCGGCCGGCTCGAGGTCGAGGCGACGGCTGCCGTCCCAGGTCACTCCGAGGGTGATCTCGGACTCGCGGCCCGTGGCGAGCTGCCCGTCGGCGTCGAAGACCTGGGACAGGCCCGTCGAGGTGATGCGGCGCAGACGCACCCGCTCGGTGGTCGAGACGACCTGGCTGGGGTTCAGCGCGTCCGCGGGGTCGTCGTCGAGATGGGTTATCAGCAGGTGCGTCGCGGTGAGCACGACGACGGTGAGGTGCCGTCGCACCTCGGGGCCGTCGAAGGTGGTCTCGGCACGCACGAGGTGCGTGAGCACGGCCGCTCCGCGCAGGGAGCGCGCGATGCTGCGGGAGGCGGCCTGGGGGAAGTACCCGGCGGTCTCGAGGTCCTTCCGGAGGTCGGCGGGCAGGGCGGTGGTCATGGCCCCAGTCTCCCACGCGGCGGACGCCGGACGATCCTCAGGCACCGGGCGGTCCGGACAGCGTGCGACGCGCCCCGTCGGTGCGGTTCGGCGCGGGGGCGAGCCGTGCTCCTGCCCCGACCACGGTGAGGCCGTGCTGGGCGACCAGCACCGGGTACAGCTCGAGGAAGGCGAGCTCGGGCAGGTCCTCGGCGAGGAGGCCCACCCGCACCACCAGGTCGGCGAGCGCGTCGCGGTCCGCGGGCGGCAGCCCCCGGGCGCCGCGGAGCTTCACGGCGCTGGCGGGGGCGTCGACGAGCCGGTGCGCACCGGCCTCGCTGAAGGGCGGGATCGCATAGGCGATGTCGTCCAGGAGGTCGGTCGCGTCCCCCGCCACGGACAGGGAGAGCACCGGCCCCAGGGAGGGGTCCTCGACGCTGCGCACCACCATCGGCACCCCGGCCGGCGCCATCGCCTGCACCTCGAGCGGCGCGGAGGAGTAGGAGAGGTCCTTGCGCATGGCCTGCACCGCATGGCGCAGCTGGACGGCGTCGGGGATCCCCAGGCGCACCCCGCCGAGGTCCGCACGGTGGCGCAGCACGGGATCGGTGCTCTTCAGCGCGACGGGATATCCGATCTCGGCGGCGCGGGCGAGCGCCTCGTCCTCGTCGGCGACGCGTCGGCCCTGCAGCAGCTCGATGCCGTAGGCGGCCAGCAGCGCGGCGACGTCCTCTCCCCCGACCTCGATCTCGACCTCGGCGCCGGTGCGGTCCCCGGGGTCCGACGGGCTCCCCGCGCCGGGGTGGTCCCTCAGGAGCCGCTCGGCGATCTCCCGCGCCGCGGCGCGGTCCACGTCCTCGCGCCGGGCCGGCTCCTCGTCGTCGGCCGCGGGCCGCAGCGTCGCCTCGAGCAGGCCGGAGGCGGCGCGGACGACGGCGAAGGGGGTGGCGTGCACCGGCGGGAGCTGCGGGTCGACGCGCACCCGGCCGCGCAGCGCGTCGAAGCGGTCGCTGCCGGTGACCACGCACACCAGCAGCACCACCTCGGAGTGGCGGGCGACGATCGCCATCTGGCGCAGCACCTCCTCGGCGTCCTCGCCCTGCGCGTCGAGCATTCCGGCGATCACGAGGTCCACCTCGCCCAGCGCCGCCATCGTGGTGAAGGCGCGCTGGATCTGACGCGGGTCCGGCGAGAGGGGGACGGAGCGGTTCTCGGCAACGATGCGCAGCCCGGCGCCGTCCGCGGCGCCGCGCAGCGACGCGCCGAGCGCCGCCGTGTTGGAGAGGATCCCGACCCGCGGCCCGAGCGGGAGGCCCTGGCGCTCGATGCCGTCGACGACGTCCAGGAGGTGGTCGACTCCCCCGGTCTGCACGACCCCGGCGGAGTCGAGCACCTGGTCCAGGGCGCGCCGAGGCAGCGTCGAGCGGCGCACGTCATGGCCGGGCGGCAGATGGGACTCGCTGCCGGGCGGGCGCAGCACGATCAGCGGGGTGCGGCGGGTCAGGCGCCGGGCGATCCGGGTGAACTTGCGCGGGTTGCCCATCGACTCCATGGCCAGCCCGATCACGCCCACCTCCTCGTCGTCCTCCCAGTGCTGGAGGGTGTCGTTGAGGGAGACGTCGGCGCGGTTGCCCACGCCCACGAACTCGTGCAGGCCGATCCCGCGGGCATCGGTGCCGGCCAGGAGCATCGCGGAGAGCGCACTGGACTGCCCGGCGAGCGCGGCCCGCCCCGCGCGCGGCATGTGCGGGGCGAGGGAGAGGTTGAGCGGCGAGTCGCCGGTGCGCAGCATGCCGAGGGATCCCGGTCCCAGCAGCCGCATGCCGTGGCGTCGGATCCGCGCCACCAGCTCGCGCTGGAGGCTCCGGCCGTGCTCGCTGTCGGCGAATCCCTCGGTGGGGATCACGACGCTGTGCACCCCGATCTCGGCGCACTCCTCGACCGCGTCGAGGCAGGCCTCGGGGCGCAGCGCGATCACGGCGAGGTCGACGGGTCCGGGGACCTCGGAGATCCGCGCCCAGGCGCGTCGGCCCCGCAGCTCGAGCGCCTCGCGGGAGACGAGGTGGACGGTTCCCGGGTAGCCGGATCCCTCCAGCGCGGTGAGGAAGCGGCCGCCGACCGAATCGCGGTGGGAGGAGACCCCCACCAGGAGCACGGACTCGGGGTGGAGCAGCCGCTCCATGGCGCGCGCCTCGGCGCGGTGCTCCCGCTCCGCCATCACCGCGAGGGACCGGGCGGTGGGGTCGATCCGGAAGGACACCATGACCACCCCGTCGTCGAGGGTGCGGTCGACGTCGAATCCCGCCTCGGTGAAGACCTTGATCATCTTCGTGTTCTGCGGGAGCACCTCGGCGGTGAACACGTCGATGCCCTGCTCCCGCGCGGCGGCCGCGAGGTGCTCGAGCAGCACGGACCCCAGTCCGGAGCCCTGCCGGGAGTCGGCGACGTTGAAGGCGACCTCCGCCGAGCGCGGGGAGGTCCGGTCGTAGCGGCCGACGGCGACGATGTCCTTCCCCACGAGCGCGACGAACGCGACCCGGTCGCGATGGTCCACGGTGGTGAAGCGGGTCAGGTCCCGCTCGGACAGCCGCGGCATCGGCGCGAAGAACCGCAGGTACCGCGAGTGCTCGGACTGGCGCTGGTGGAAGGCCTGGAGCGCCTCGGCGTCCTCGGGCAGGATCGGGCGCAGGTGCGCCGCCGAGCCGTCGCGCAGGGCGATGTCCGCCTCCCAGTGCGCGGGATACGCCGGGCCGGCGCCGCTGCCGCCCCGGGCACGTCGTCGCAGGGACCGCAGGCCGTCGCGTCTGTCCGCCATGGCTCGATCCTAGTCCGGCAGCGGCGGGTGTTGACGGGATTCACGTCCCGTCGGGCGCACGGGATCCCAGGATCATGGCCGGTCATGCGCCATGATGTCCTCCATGGCCCGATCACGCAGCACCGCACCGCCCGCTGGGGACGACGCCGTCGACGAGACCATCGTCGACATCGACGTCACCAGCGAGATGGAGTCCTCGTTCCTCGAGTACGCCTACTCCGTGATCTACTCCCGGGCGCTGCCCGATGCCCGCGACGGCCTCAAGCCCGTCCAGCGCCGCATCCTCTACATGATGGCGGAGATGGGTCTGCGGCCCGAGAAGGGCCACGTCAAGAGCCAGCGCGTGGTCGGCGAGGTGATGGGCAAGCTCCACCCCCATGGCGACACCGCGATCTACGACGCGCTGGTGCGCATGGCGCAGGGCTTCAACATGCGCCTGCCGCTGGTGGACGGGCACGGCAACTTCGGCTCCCTGGACAACGGCCCGGCGGCGGCCCGATACACCGAGGCGCGCCTGGCGAAGGCCGCGCTGCTCATGACGGACTCGCTGGACGAGGACGTCGTGGACATGGTGCCCAACTACGACAACCAGCTCACCCAGCCCGAGATGCTCCCCGCGCAGTACCCGAACCTCCTGGTCAACGGCGCTTCCGGCATCGCGGTCGGCATGGCCACGAACATGGCGCCGCACAACCTGGTCGAGACGATCGCCGCGGCCCGCCATCTCATCGAGAACCCGGAGGCGGATCTCGAGGAGCTGATGCGCTTCGTGCCCGGCCCGGATCTGCCGACGGGCGGTCGGATCGTGGGCCTGGACGGGGTCCGGGACGCCTACCGCACCGGTCGCGGCTCCTTCAAGATGCGGGCCACCACCCGGATCGAGAACGTCACCTCGCGCCGCAAGGGCATCGTCGTCACCGAGCTGCCGTACCAGGTCGGTCCCGAGCGCCTCGCCGAGAAGCTGCGCGACGCGGTGCAGTCCAAGAAGGTCACCGGCATCACCGACTACCAGGACCTCACCGACCGCCACCACGGCATGCGGCTCGTGCTCACGGTGAAGTCCGGCTTCGAGCCCGAGGCGGTGCTCGAGCAGCTCTACCGCTTCACCCCGCTGGAGGAGTCCTTCGGCATCAACAACGTCGCCCTGGTCGACGGGCAGCCCCGCACGATGGGCCTCAAGCAGCTACTGGAGGTGTTCGTCGCCCACCGCCTGGCCGTGGTGCGGCGTCGCACCGAGCACCGCCTCGGCAAGCGCAGGGCGCGCCTGCACCTGGTCGAGGGCCTGCTGCTGGCGATCCTCGACATCGACGAGGTCATCCAGATCGTGCGCCAGAGCGACGACGCGGAGACCGCCCGCACCCGCCTGATGCAGGTCTTCGACCTCACCCAGGTGCAGGCCGAGTACATCCTCGAGCTGCGCCTGCGCCGCCTGACGAAGTTCTCGCAGATCGACCTCGAGGCGGAGCGGGACGAGCTGCGGGCCGAGATCGAGCGTCTCGAGGAGATCCTGGGCTCCGAGGAGGTCCTGCGCCGCCTGGTCTCCGACGAGCTGGCCGCCGTCGCGGCCGAGCACGGGGACGCGCGCCGCACGGTGCTGCTCGAGTCCGCCTCCGCCCCGGCGCCGAAGGCGGGCGCCTCCCTCGAGGTCGCCGACGAGCCCTGCGGCGTGCACCTGACCGGCACGGGGCTGATCGCCCGAGTCTCCGGGGAGGGGCCGCTGCTGCGGGAGGGCCCGCGAGGCGCGCACGACGTGATCGTCTCCTCGGTGCGCAGCACCACCCGCGCCGAGGTGGGCGTCGTGACCGATCGCGGCCGGGTGCAGCGCCTGTCCGTCGTGGACCTGCCGAACCTCGCCCCGACCGCCTCGGCGCCCTCCCTCGCCGGCGGCACGCGACTGGTCGACCTGCTGGAGCTCGAGCGGGACGAGCGCCCGCTGGGGCTGATCCGCCTGGCCGAGGCGGACATCGCCCGCGGCGGCGCGATCGCGCTGGGCACCCGCCAGGGCGTGGTCAAGCGGGTCCAGCTCGACTTCCCCCGCACCGACGGCTTCGAGATCATCTCGCTGAAGGACGGCGACGCCGTCGTCGGCGTCGTGGACCTCGAGGACGACGCGGACCTCGACCTCGTCTTCGTCACGACCGACGCACAGCTGCTGCACTTCCCCTCCTCCGGCGTGCGCCCCCAGGGCCGCGGCGCGGGCGGCGTGGCCGGGATCAAGCTCGCGGGCGACGCGCAGGTGCTGTCCTTCGGCGTGATCGACGTGACGGCGCCCGCGGACGTCGTCACCGTCGCGGGCAGCTCGTCGACGCTGCCGCTGCTGCAGACCGGCTCGCTCAAGGTCTCCTCGCTGACGGAGTTCCCGGCGAAGGGCCGCTCCACCGCCGGCATGCGCTGCCATCGCTTCCTGCGCGGCGAGGACTCCCTCATCGGCGCATGGGTGGTGCCGCATCCGGCCCGCGCCTCCTCCGAGGCGGGCCAGCCGATCGACCTTCCCGAGCCCACCGGTCGACGCGACGGCTCCGGCACCCCCGTCCCGGTGCCGATCGCCGCGGTCGGCTGATCCGTTGCCGGCCCCCGCCGCGCACCGGGCGACCGGGGCGACCCGCGCCGAGAACGCGCATGCCACGATCGGGGTCGCCGGCGCAATCGTCGGCCTCGTGGTGGGTCTGATCGCGCTGCGGGGCACCGCCGCGCTGTCGGGGACCGGATCGATCGGCCAGGTCGCGGCCCTCTCCGTGGCCGGCTGCGGGACCGCGACCTCGGTGCTGGTGCTCGTCACGGACCGCGTGCGCACGATGCCCTGGTTCGGCTCCCGGCCGCTCTGGCGGCGCGCCCTGGACGTGGTGGGGCTCTCGCTCATCCACGGCCTGCTGGGCCTGTTCCTCACCGGGGCGCTGTTCGCGGTGTTCCAGCAGGCCTTCCAGGGCGTGGCGCTGGACCGCTTCGCCGGCACCTTCTGGGTCGCGGCCGCCAGCGGCGGCGCCGCCTACATCGCCTCCTCCTCGCTGACGGCGCTGACCGGACGCTCGCTCGCGACGCTGCTGGCCGCCTTCCTCACCGTCGGCGTGCTCGCCAGCGCGCTGAGCGCCCCGGACCCGTACTGGTGGGAGCGCTACTTCTCCGAGCTCGGCGAGGGAACCGGGGCCTCCAGCATGATCTTCAACCTCACCCTGCTGCTGACGGGCATCGCCCTGCTGACGGTGGTGGAGTTCATCGCGCACGACCTCGACCGGTGGGCCAGCGCCACGGGCGAGGACCATCGCGCGGTGACCGCGGTGCGGGTGATGCTCACCCTCGTCGGCGTGCTCGTCGCGCTCGTCGCGCTGGTCTCGCGGAGCGTGAGCGTGCTCTGGCACGACGTCCTCGCCCAGTCGCTGGTGGTGGTGTTCGCGCTGACGCTGCTGGTGCTGCCGGTGCTGCTGCGCCGCCTGCCCGGGGCCCTGATCGGCTTCACCGCCGGCGCCTTCGCCCTGCTGATGATGGTGGTCGTGCTCTACGCCGGGGTGGGCTACCTGAACTTCACGGCCTTCGAGATGGGGGCGGCGGTGATCGTGTTCGTCTGGCTGCTGCTGCTCATCCGCACGGTCTCGGCCGCCGCGGAGGGCCTGCCCGAGGACGGCGCCGGGGCCGCGGCCGCGGGTCCCCCGCAGGAGGGTCCTGCCGTGACAGCCGGCCCCGAGGACGAGCAGCCCGGCGTCTCCCCCTGAAGGCGTGGGACGATAGGCCCATGAGCACCGTTCCCCGGTCCCCCGCCGCCCAGGACCCCGCGGCCGCCGCCGCCCGCGGCGCCGCCGTCCCGCTCCCCGAGGGCGTCTCCCTCGGCACCGCGCACGGCGTCGATGCCGTCCTGGTCGACACCCCCGCAGCGACCGGCGTGCTCCTGCTCGACGGCGCGCACCTGAACAGCTGGGTCCCCGCCGGCGCGCAGGACCTGCTGTGGATGAGCCCGAGCTCCGAGTTCGGGCCCGGCGTCGCCGTCCGCGGCGGCGTGCCCCTGGTCGGCCCCTGGTTCGGGCCCGGCCGCGATCTCGCCCGCACGGTCAAGCACGGCTGGCTGCGGAACATCCGCTGGGAGCTCGCCTCCGCCCGCCGCGAGGGCGACGACGTCGAGATCACCCTCGCCACCCCCGAGGACGCGGTCGCGCTGCGCGGGGAGGCGGTCTTCCGCCTCGGCGCGCAGCTGGACGTGGATCTCACCCTGACCGCCGGCTCGCGCCCGGTCGAGCTCGAGGCGGCGCTGCACGCCTATCTCGCCGTCGGCGACGTGCGCGAGATCGAGATCCTCGGCCTCGAGGGCGCCGCCTACCTCGACAACACGCGGGACCTCGCTGCGGACGTCCTGCCCGAGGAGCCGCTGCGCCTGACCGCCTCCACCGACCGCATCACCGAGGCGACCGGCGAGGTGACGGTCGTGGACCCGGTGCTCGGCCGACGTCTCGTCTCCACCCCGCGCGGCACCTCCCGCACCGTGGTGTGGAACCCCTGGGACACCCTGGTGACGGGGATGGCGGACATCCCCGGTGCGGACTGGCCCCGCTTCGTCTGCCTCGAGCCCGCCGTCGCCAAGGACGGCTTCGTCGCGCTCGAGCCCGGCGCCTCCCACCGCCTCGGCGTCACCTACCGCATCGAGGGCTGAGCACGGCTCCTCCCCGCGTCGGGAGCCCTGCGGGGACTACTGCACGAGATCGACGACGACGAGCTCGCGCGGGTTGTTCACCCGCACGCCGACGACGCTGTTGCCGAGCCCGCGGCTGATCACCATGGCGGTGTCCCCCTGGCGGTGCACGCCCTCGGTGAGCGCCGGGAACCATCCCTGGTGCGGGGCGAAGAGCGGCCCGATCAGCGGCAGCCGCACCTGCCCGCCGTGCGCATGCCCCGAGAGGACGACGTCCGCGCCGTGATCGGCGTACTGGGCGAGGAACTCGGGGCGATGGGCGAGCAGCACCGTCGGGCCCGGTGCGGACTCGAGCGCGAGCCGGTCCAGCACCGCGGCGGGCTGGGCCGGGGTACGTCCGTCGACCACGGCGACCCGGCGGTCCTCGAGCCCCGCGACCGTCACCTCGGTGCCGCGGATCTCGAGGCTCGTCACCTCGTCGCGCAGGATCCTCACCCCGGCGTCCTCGAGCCCCGCCAGCAGCTCCTCGCGCAGGGCGGAGTCGCCCTCGTGGTTGCCGAGCACGAAGAAGGTGGGGGCGACGGCGCTGAGGTGCTCGGCGAGGTCCAGGACGGAGCCGAGATCGGTGGTGCGCATGTCGATCAGGTCGCCGGTGAGCGCGACGAGATCGACGTCCCGCTGCTCGATCTCGGCGGCGAGCCGGTCCTGGAAGTCGCCGTGGTCGGCGGCGTGCAGGTCGGAGACGTGCGCGATGCGCAGCCCGCCCTCCGGGGTCGCGGCGACCTCGACCGCCTGCTCGGTGACCACGAGGCGACGGTTGTCCCAGAGCAGCCAGCCGGCACCGAGCAGCAGCACGAGCGCCGCGACGAGCGCGCCGACGACCAGGCGCTGACCTCGGGCGCGGCCGGTCCCGGCGCTCCGCGGGGCGACGGACAGCGGGGCGCTCACCGCACGGTGATGCCGTCGGCCGCCATCGCGTCCTTCGCCGCGCCGATCGTCATCTCCTGGAAGTGGAACACGCTCGCGGCGAGCACGGCGTCCGCCCCGGCGTGGACGGCGGGGGCGAAGTGCTCGGGCCGTCCGGCGCCGCCGGAGGCGATCAGCGGCAGGCTCGTCGCCTCGCGGGCGAGGGTGATCAGCTCGAGGTCGAAGCCGTCCTTGGTGCCGTCGGCGTCCATCGAGTTCAGCAGGATCTCCCCCGCGCCGCGCTCGGTGACCTCACGGATCCATTCGATCGCGTCGATGCCGGTGCCGCGACGGCCGCCGTGCGTGGTGACCTCGATGCCTGAGCCGGTGCGGGCGGTGCCCTCGGGGGTCTCGTCGGTGACGCGGCGGGCGTCGATCGAGAGGACCAGCACCTGGTTCCCGAACCGGCGGGAGATCTCGGAGATCACGCCTGGACGGGAGATCGCGGCGGTGTTCACTCCGCACTTGTCGGCGCCGGCGCGCAGCAGCTGGTCGACGTCCTCGGCGGAGCGCACCCCGCCCCCGACGGTCAGCGGGATGAACACCTGCTCGGCGGTGCGGCGCACGACCTCGATCATCGTCTCCCGGCCGCCGGAGGAGGCGGTGACGTCGAGGAAAGTGAGCTCGTCGGCGCCGTCGGCGCCATAGCGCGCCGCGAGCTCGACCGGGTCCCCAGCGTCCCGCAGATCCTTGAAGTTCACGCCCTTGACGACGCGGCCCGCGTCGACGTCCAGGCACGGGATCACACGGACGGCGACACTCATGCGTCGATCCTCTCCAGGTCGAGCTCTTCGGCTCCCTCGATGATGAACTGCTTGCGCGGCGCGACCTCGGAGCCCATCAGCAGCTCGAAGACCGAGCTGGCGGCCTCGGCGTCCTCGATCCGCACCCGCCGCAGCATGCGGTGGCGCGGGTCCATGGTGGTGTCCGCGAGCTGATCGGCATCCATCTCGCCCAGGCCCTTGTAGCGCTGGATCGGCTCCTTGAACTTCTTGCCGCGGCGCTCGAGGTTCTTCAGCAGCTTGTGCAGCTCGGCCTCGGAGTAGGTGTAGACCAGCTCGTTCTTCTTCGAGCCGCCGTGGATGATCTCGACCCGGTGCAGGGGCGGCACGGCCGCGTAGACGCGGCCCGCCTCGACCAGGGGGCGCATGTAGCGGTGGAAGAGGGTCAGCAGCAGGGTGCGGATGTGGGCGCCGTCCACGTCGGCGTCGGTCATCATGATGATCTTGCCGTAGCGGGCGGCCTCGAGGTCGAAGGTGCGCCCGGAGCCGGCGCCGATCACCTGGATGATGTTCGCGCACTCGGCGTTCTTGAGCATGTCCGTGATGGACGCCTTCTGCACGTTGAGGATCTTGCCGCGGATGGGCAGCAGCGCCTGGAACTCGGAGGAGCGGGCGTTCTTCGCCGTGCCGAGCGCGCTGTCGCCCTCGACGATGAACAGCTCGGAGCGGTCGACGTCGTGGGTGCGGCAGTCGGCGAGCTTGGTGGGCATCGTGGAGGACTCCAGCGCGTTCTTGCGCCGCGAGACCTCCTTGTGCATGCGCGCCGCGATGCGCGCCCGCATCTCGGAGACGACCTTGTCGACGACGAGCGCCGCCTGCTCCTTCTCCCCCTTCTTCGTGGAGGTGAGGAAGTCCGTGAGGCGGTCCTCGACGACCTTCGCGACGATCTGGCGGATCGCGGGGGTGCCGAGGACCTCCTTCGTCTGGCCCTCGAACTGCGGCTCGTCGATCCGGACGCTCACCACGGCGGTGAGGCCGGCGAGCGTGTCGTCCTTCTCGATCTTCTCGTTCTTCGCGTTGAACTTCACGCGGCGGGCCTGGTTCTCGACCTGCTTGCGCATCGTCTTGACCAGTGCCTGCTCGAAGCCGGTGACGTGCGTGCCGCCCTTGGGGGTCGCCACGATGTTCACGAAGGAGCGCAGCGTCGAGTCGAAGTCGGAGCCCCAGCGCAGGGCGATGTCGACCTCGCAGGTGCGCGCGACGTCGGTGGAGACCATGTGCCCGTTCTTGTCGAGGACCGGGATCGTCTCGGTGTAGTCGCCCGAGCCCTGGAGCCGGATCACGTCGGTGATCCTCTGGTCCTGGGCGAGGTACTCGACGAACTCGCTGATGCCGCCGTCGTACTTGAAGGTGCGGGTGGCGGGCTGATCGGGGTTCGCCTCGGGCCGGTGGTCGGTGACCGAGAGCTGCAGGCCCGGGACGAGGAAGGCGGTCTGCCGGGAGCGGCGGGTGAGGTCGTCCAGGGAGAAGTGGGAGCCCTTGACGAAGATCTGCGGATCTGCCCAGTAGCGCACGCGGGTGCCGGTCACGCCGCGCTTGGTCTTGCCGACCACGCGCAGCTCGCCGGGGCCGTCGGCCGGGGTGAACCCGGACTCCGGCGAGGGCTCGCCCTCGTCGGCGAAGACGCCGGGCACGCCGCGCTGGAAGCTCATCGCGTAGGTCTTCCCGCCGCGGTCCACCTCCACGTCGAGGCGGGCCGAGAGCGCGTTGACGACGCTCGCGCCGACGCCGTGCAGACCGCCGGAGGCGGCGTAGGAGCCGCCGCCGAACTTCCCGCCCGCGTGGAGCTTGGTGTAGACGACCTCGACGCCGGTGAGGCCGGTGCGGGGCTCGACGTCCACCGGGACGCCGCGGCCGGTGTCGCGCACCTCGACGGAGTGGTCGGGGTGGAGGATCACTGCGATCGACTCGCCGTATCCGCCGAGCGCCTCGTCGACGGCGTTGTCGAGGATCTCCCAGAGGCAGTGCATGAGGCCCCGGGAGTCGGTGGAGCCGATGTACATGCCGGGACGCTTGCGCACGGCCTCGAGGCCCTCGAGGACCTGGAGGTTGCGGGCGTCGTAGGCGGACTTCTTCGCGGCGGTGGTGGTGGACACTCTCCGGATCCTACGACGAACGACGCCGCGAACAGCGCAGCCGCCGCTCGCGGAGCGCGGCGGCGCGGTCCGGCTCACAGGGCTTTGCGCCCCTGGCGAACCAGGGCTGTGGACGCTCCCGTCGGCGTCCGGGTCGGTGCTACAAATGAGCTCATGAACCTCACTCTTGAAGCCCCCCGGCTCACTGCCCACGACCGCTGCGACCGCTGCGGCGCCCAGGCGTACGTCAAGGTGCTGCTCGAGGCGGGCGGCGAGCTCATGTTCTGCGCCCACCACGCCCGCGCCCACGAGGACGCCCTGAAGGGCATCGCCTCCGAGGTCATCGACGAGACCGAGCGGCTCCACCTCAAGCCGGAGCCTGTCGAGGACTGATCGACGTGCTGCGAGGAACGAGCGGCAGGAGATCAGTCGGACGAGCACGAGACTGATCGACGTGCTGCGAGGAACGAGCGGCAGGAGATCAGTCGGACGAGTACGAGACTGATCGACGTGCTGCGAGGAACGAGCGGCAGGAGATCAGTCTGAACGACACAGGACTGATCGACTCCTCCTCCCCGCTTCCACGAAGGGTGCCCGCCATCATGGCGGGCACCCTTCGTCGTGTCCGCGGCGGGGGGCCGCGCCTCAGCCGCGCAGCAGCTCCTCCGCGCCGAGCACGTACTCGATCCAGGCGCTGTCGCGGCCCTCGCGCGGCTCGCGCTGGCCGGTCGCGCGGAAGCCGAGGCGCTCGTAGACGGCCCGTGCGGAGGTGTTGGTGTCGTCGACGTCGAGGCTCAGCTGGGGCCGGCCGATCGAGATCGCGAGCTCCGCGACGCTGCGCAGGAGCAGCGTGGAGATGCCGCGGCCCCGTGCGACCGGCCGCACCCAGAGCGAGACGATGTGCGAGCGGTCCTCGGGGATCGGGTGCTCCGGCGTGTAGCCCTCGGGCAGCAGGGCGATCCCGCCGAGCACCGTCTCGTCGGCGCGGGCCTGGAGGTGGATCCGGGGCCCGGCGATCTCCTCCCGCCACTGCTCCTCGGTGCGGGAGCGCACCTCGGCGAGGTCGGCCCAGAAGGCGTCCGGGTCGGCCTCGAGCATGTCCAGGCGCAGATCGCGGTGCGCACGCCACTGCTCGGGCAGGACGCGGTGCACCTCGAGGGACAGCGGTGCGGTGTCGTCGAGCGCGGCGCGAACGGGCTCGGCGGTGTGCGGCGCTGCGCCGCGGTGCTGCGACATGGCTCCTCCTGCGTGGTCCGACGGAGGGCGGGCCCGGGATCCACGAAGGATCCCGGGCCCGCCCGATGATGAGAGGTGCGCCCTGATCAGTCCAGGTAGTCGCGCAGCACCTGGGAGCGCGAGGGGTGGCGCAGCTTGCTCATGGTCTTGGACTCGATCTGGCGGATCCGCTCACGGGTGACGCCGTAGACCTTGCCGATCTCGTCGAGCGTCTTGGGCTGACCGTCCTCGAGGCCGAACCGCATGGAGACCACGCCGGCCTCGCGCTCGGAGAGGGTGTCCAGCACCGAGTGGAGCTGCTCCTGCAGGAGGGTGAAGCTCACCGCGTCCGCAGGGACGACGGCCTCGGAGTCCTCGATCAGGTCGCCGAACTCGCTGTCGCCGTCCTCGCCCAGCGGGGTGTGCAGGGAGATCGGCTCGCGGCCGTACTTCTGGACCTCGACGACCTTCTCGGGGGTCATGTCGAGCTCCTTGGCGAGCTCCTCCGGGGTGGGCTCGCGGCCCAGGTCCTGGAGCATCTGGCGCTGCACTCGGGCGAGCTTGTTGATGACCTCGACCATGTGCACCGGGATGCGGATGGTGCGAGCCTGGTCCGCCATGGCGCGGGTGATCGCCTGTCGGATCCACCAGGTGGCGTAGGTGGAGAACTTGTAGCCCTTGGCGTAGTCGAACTTCTCGACCGCGCGGATCAGGCCCAGGTTGCCCTCCTGGATGAGGTCCAGGAACAGCATGCCGCGGCCGGTGTAGCGCTTGGCGAGGGAGACGACGAGGCGGAGGTTCGCCTCGAGCAGGTGGTCCTTCGCGGCGCGGCCGTCGTCCGCGATCATCGTCAGCTCGCGGCCTGCCTTGGTGAGGCGGCCGTTCTTGTCGCGAGAGGACTCGTCGCCCTTGAGCTTCTGCTCGGCGTAGAGGCCGGCCTCGATGCGCTCGGCGAGCTCGACCTCCTGGGCGGCGTTGAGCAGCGCGACCTTGCCGATCTGCTTGAGGTAGTCCTTGACCGGGTCGGCGGTCGCGCCGGCGGTGACGACCTGCTGGGCGGGGGCGTCGTCCTCGGCGGCGTTGTACACGAAGCCGCCGGACTCCTCGACCTTGCGGTCGCCGGGAGAGGCCTTGGGCGCCTCGGCCTCCTCGGCGGAGTCCTCGACCTCGGGGGCCTCGGCCTGATCGGGGGTCTTCGCGGCGGCCTTGGCGCTGGTGCGCTTGGCGGAGGCGCCCCGGCTCGAGGGGGCGGTCTTCTTCGCGGCCGTCTTCTTCGCGGCCGTCTTGGTGGTGGTCTTCGCGGCACCGCCCTCGTCGGTCACGGGGGCACCGCCCTCGACGGCCTCGTCGGTCGTCGAGGCCGCGGCGCTGGTGCTGTTCTTCGCCGCGGTGGCGGTCTCAGCAGTCTTGGAGGAGGTCACAGAGTTCCTTCTTCCGGCGGCGGCCCGGTGCGGGCGGTCCGCCGCACTCGGGCGATCGGTCTTCTCGGCGCGGCTCACGGTGTGCGCCGCGTGTCGCGTTCCCGGTCTGTACCGCGGAAGGGGCGCACGAAGGCACGGTGCCGTCAAGCCTGATCAGTGTAACGCTCTTCAGGGGCAGGTATTCCCGCCCCAGGGTCCAGGGCCCTCGGCTACACGGCACGTGATCGGCGCCTCGTGCCGGCGCATCCCGGGCGGCGCCCGCCGCGGCTCAGGCGGGGTCCTGGTCCTTGACGGTGAGCACAGGGCAGGGCGCGCCGAGCACGACCCTGCGGGCGGAGGCCCCGAGGTTCAGCTTGCCGATCGGCGACTTGCGGCGCAGCCCGATCACCACGAGCTCGGCCTGGACGTCCTCGATCGTGGCGAGCAGGAACTCGCCGATCTCGCGGTCGGGGCCTCGGCGGATCGTGACGCCCTCGAGGTCCGCGCCCTGCTCCTCGAGCTCGGCGCGCACCTCCTCCTCGGTCGCGGCGGCCCCTCCGCTGCCGGGCGCGGCGTGCTGATGGGCGGCGACGAGCAGCGGCGAGCCCGTGCGCTCGGCGTAGCGGATGCCGGCGCGCAGCGCGGCCCTCCCCTGCGTGGACGGGGCGTACCCCACGACGATGGTCACGGAACGTCTCCTCCCTGCGCAGCGGTGCTGCGGCACGGCCAGCTTAGTGGTCCAGCAGGTCGCCGATCCACTTCTCCAGTCCCGGATGGGCCAGCAGGAAGGCGTCGTGCCCGATCGGCGAGCTCGCCAGCTGCCACCGGGCGTCCGGGACGTGCTCGGCGATCTCGCGCACGAGCTCCGGCGGGAAGAGGCGGTCGGAGTCGATCGCGACGACCAGGGTCCGGGCACGCACGCGCCGCAGGGCCGCGCCGGTGCCCTCGCGGTCGCGGCCCACGTCATGGGTGCTCATCGACTGGGCGAGGGTGACATAGGAGTTCGCGTCGAAGCGGCGGGAGAGCTTGACCGCGTGATGGTCGAGGTAGCTGGTCACCTGGTGCCGACCGCTGCCGTCGAGCGGGTTCTCGGGGCCCTGGGAGCGGTTGCCGAAGCGCGCCTCGAGCTCGTCGGCGGTGCGATAGGTGGTGTGGGCGATGCGGCGTGCGATGCCGAGCCCGGCGTGGGGGCCCTCCTCCGGCGGGAGGTGGTAGTAGTCGCCGCCGTGGAAGGCGGGGTCGACCCGGATCGCCGCGACCTGGGCGCTGTTCCAGGCGATCTGGTCGGCGCTCGCGCGGGCCGACGAGGCGATCACGGCGAGGCGCTCGACCTGCTCGGGGTGGGTGACTCCCCATTCGATCGCCCGCACGCCGCCCATCGAGCCGCCGATCACCAGCGCCCAGCGGGGCAGGTCCAGCTCCTCGGCGAGGCGGTGCTCGGCCGCGACCTGGTCACGAATCGTCACCTGCGGGAAGCGGGAGCCGTAGGGGCGTCCGTCGGGAGCGGCGGAGCTCGGTCCGGTGCTGCCCTGGCAGCCGCCGAGCACGTTGGGGGCGATGACGAAGTACCGGTCGGTGTCGATCGGCCGCCCGGGTCCGACGATCTCCTCCCACCAGCCGGGCGTCGGGTGGGACGGCCCGGCGGCGCCGCGCACATGGGAGTCGCCGGTCAGGGCATGGAGGACGAGGACGGCGTTGCCGCGGTCGCGGTCGAGGGTCCCCCAGGTCTCGTAGGCCATCGTGACGTCCTCGAGCACCTCGCCGCTCTCGAGCGGCAGCGCACCGATCGAGGTGAAACGTCGGTCTCCCGCGCCGCGGTCGGGGTGCCATGCCCCGAGCAGGGCGGGGGTCCCCGTGCGGTGCTCGGCCGCGGCGAGGGCGGCGGACCCTCCGTCGCCCTGCGGGTCGGTCGGGGCGTCGGGGCCGCGGTGCTCTCCGAGGAGGGTCATCGGCAGCGTTCCTTCCTGCCCGGCGCGGTGCTCCCGGGCTCCCCCTCCCTTCAGGTGCTGGGCCACCAGGCGGGGAAGACGGGGGTGTCGGTCATTCTCGACAGCAAGGGTGCCAGAGTGGAGTCCGGTTCCCGATGCCGGAGCTCGTCGACGAGGCTCCCCGCGGTCGCGAAGCGGTGGTTCCACCAGGCGAGCAGGACCAGCAGAGCGGTCAGCGCCCGCCACGCAGGGCGCGCCGTGCCGCGCGCGGAGGGCCCTGCGGCATCGAGCGCCGCCGAGGCCACGCAGCGCATATCCTCGAGCAGCACGTACACCCTCCCACCTGCGCAGACGTCCGGATGAGGGCGTCTGGTGGGATCGGCGACGAGCTCCTGGAGGAGGGTCTCGCGGGCGATCGGCGGCGCCCCGCCGTGCTCGACCAGCTGGGCGAGGAGCTCCCAGTGGAGGCGGTCCACGGCGAGCGCCGCGAGCAGCTGCGCGATGTGTTCACACTTCGTCATCCCCTCCGCGCCGACAGCCCCCGGCCGGCCCCGCCGCAGGGCACGGAGGGCCGCGCCGGCCTCGGCGAGGAGGAGGCCGGGATCGGCGGCGGAGGCGAGGTCCGGGGGCGGCAGGTGCAGGGCGCGCCCGATCTCCTCGAGCAGCGGCTCGGGGCGGGCCTCCTGGGGGATGGCTCGCCCGGCCAGGACCGCGCGGGCCGCGGCCTGCGTCGCGGCGAAGTCGCGCAGCGGCCCGACCGGCACGGCCAGGAGCTCCTCGTCCCCGCCCGTCGACGCTCGGAGCTCCCAGCGGCGTCCGTCGGCGGCGCCGCGGAGGCTGAGCAGCTGCGCCCCGCCCGGGCCGAGCGCGGCGGCGGTGGCGGCCACGAGGCCGCCGGCGCGGGCGAGCACCTCGCGAACCAGCGGCTCGAGCACGCTCTGCCGGCCGTCGCCGATCACGATCAGGGCGTGCATCCCCTCCGCTCCCCGCTCGGCGACGAGGCGGACGTGGCGGCGGAGGTTCTCCCCGCCGCACGGAGCGAGGAGGTCGTGCAGGGAGGACCGGGTGATCAGGGGCTGGCGGCCCGGTGCGGCGGTGCCGGACAGCAGCAGGCAGTCCGAGGGGGCCTCGTACAGGCTGAGCCGCGCCTCGGCCAGGAGCTCGGCGGGGTCGTCGGCCGCGCCGAGGTGGCGGCCGGGATCGGCGGGGGTGATGTGCGTCGTCATGCCCCGACCCTGCGCGATCGGGCGGCCGAGCGGGCGGGGGGAGCGCGCCCTGGGGACGGAGCCCCGGTGGGGAGGAACGGTCGCCTCGCGCCCGGGCGCGCGCGGGAGGTCCCAGGCGTGCATGGGAGGATCAGGGGCACCCGTGCGAAAGGACCACTCGATGACCGCTGCCTCGCCGACTCCCCCCGCCGCTCGCCTCTCGGATCTCGACGCGCTGCTCGTCGCCCGGATCGAGGAGGTCACGGCCGCCGAGCTCTCCGAGCGCAGGGCTCAGCTGGGGCGGATCTCGACGGAGAGTGCGGCGCTGGTGGACGACCTCGAGGCCTTCCTCGAGGGCGGGAAGCTGCTCCGTCCCCGGTTCTGCTTCTGGGGCGGGGTCGCGGCGCTCCGCCGGGAGCCGACGGCCGAGGAGGTGGAGGCGCTCGCGAGGCTGGGCGCGGCGATCGAGCTCGTGCAGGCGGCGGCGCTGCTCCACGACGACGTGATCGACCACTCCCCCATGCGGCGGGGACGCCCGGCGCAGCATGTCCGGGCCCAGCGCTCGCACGAGGCCGCCGGGCTCTCCGGTTCCGCCGAGGAGTTCGGCGTCGCGGTCGCGATCGTGCTCGGCGACCTCGCCCTGACCTGGGCGGAGCAGATCGCGGCGGCGATCCCGGGCCCCGCCGCGCGCGTCGCTGCGGCCCGCGCCGAGTTCGAGGCCATGCGCACCGAGGTGATGTCCGGGCAGCACCTCGACATCCTCCACCAGGCGGGCGGCTTCGCCTCCGCCCCCGATGCGGAGCAGGCCGCACTCTCGGTGATCCGCTGGAAGACGGTGCCGTACACCGTGCTGCGGCCCGTGCGGATGGGGGCGGCGCTGATGGGCGCCGAGGATCCGGAGCTCGAGGCGCTCTCCAGCTGGGCGATCGAGGTGGGGACCGCTTTCCAGCTGCGCGACGACCTGCTCAGCGTGGTCGGGGACCAGGACGCCACCGGCAAGCCGATCGGCGGCGACATCGTCGAGGGCAAGCGCACCGTGCTCCTGGCCCGCACCGAGGCGGCGGCCGGCGCCGAGGGACAGCGCCTGCTCTCGCGCGTGGTCGGCGATGCCGAGGCGGACGAGGCGGCCGTCCACGCCGTGCACGAGCTCATGGTCGCGACGGGGGCCGTCGCCTCGGTCGCCGCCGACGTGCGCGCTCGCGCCACCCGGGGCCGGGAGCTCCTGGAGGCCGCCGAGGGGCTGGGAGAGCTGGGCCGCGCCGGGCTCGAGGCCCTCGCAGTGCGTGCGACGGACGTCGACTCGCTGCGGGCCTGAGTCCGGCGCCGACCGGGACGGGACATCCCGGTCGGCCTGCCAGGCGGCGACTCAGAGGGCGAGGGCGAGCGCCCGGCGGCGCACCTCGCCGCGCTGGCCCCGGCGGAGGTGGTCGATGGGACGGCCGGGGAGCGAGTCGTCCCCCTCGAACAGCCAGGCCAGCAGCTCCGCGTCCTCGAAGCCGCCGTCGCGCAGCACGGTGATCGTGCCGGGCAGGTGCGGGGTGATCTCGCCGTCCTTGAGCAGCATCGCCGGCACCATGCGCACCACGGGATCCCCGCGCCGCACGGCGACCAGCTGGCCCTCCTCGATGAGGCGGCGGACGCGCGAGACCTCGACGTCGAGATGCTCGGCGACGTCGGGGAGGGTGAGCCATTCGGTGATGAGGGTGTCCAGGTCGTTCACGGGACCAGAGTGCCACGGCTCCGGCGGCCCGCGCATCCCGTCGACCTCGTCACTGTGCCGCGCGCCGCGTGTGTCGTTCCCCGTTCCGGGGCCCCTCGCCCCATAGATTCGGACCCGTGAGCTCGGCGACGTCGACTTCCCCCGGCATCAGCCTGCTCCTCGACGACCGCTACCGGGTCGAGGAGCCGATCGCGCGCGGCGGAATGGCGACCGTGCACCGCGGGCACGACCAGCGGCTGGACCGCGTCGTGGCCCTGAAGATCATGCATCCCCACCTCGCGATGGACGAGGACTTCCGCCGTCGCTTCGGACGGGAGGCGCGCTCCGCCGCCCGTCTCGCCCACCGCAACGTCGTCGGCGTCTTCGACCAGGGCGAGGACGAGGACCGCATCTACCTCGCCATGGAGCTCATCGAGGGCGAGACGCTGCGCGCCCGGATCGTGGAGCGCGGCCGCCTCACCGTCGGCGAGTCCCTCGAGATCACGGCGCAGGTGCTGGAGGCGCTGGTCGCCGCGCACGGGGCCGGGATCGTCCATCGGGACATCAAGCCCGAGAACATCCTGCTGGACCGGCAGGACACAGTGAAGGTCGCCGACTTCGGGCTCGCCCGCGCGATCGGCGCGAACAACTCCTCCACCGGCGCCGCCCTGCTCGGCACCGTCGCCTACATCAGCCCCGAGGTGGTCACCCGCGGCGAGGCCGACGAGCGCAGCGACCTCTACTCCCTCGGCGTGGTCCTGTTCGAGATGCTGACCGGACGGCAGCCCTTCCGCGGCGAGCAGCCGGTGCACATCGCCTTCCAGCACGTCCATGAGGACATCCCCGCGCCCTCGACGCTGGTCACCGGCATCCCCCGCCCTCTGGACTCCCTGATCACCTGGGCCTGCGCGCGCGGGGTCGAGCAGCGACCCGCCTCCGCTGCGGACCTGCTGAAGGCGGTCCGGGAGCTCCTCCGCACGCTGCCCGCGTCGGCGCTCGCCGCCCGGCCCGAGGAGATCGAGCCGAGCGACACCGGCGACGTCCCCCGCCCCACCTCCTCGCTGGACGAGGTCGCGGCCGAGATCTCCCGCGGCCCGCGCGTCTTCGCGCCCGGCGGCGCCGATGCCGAGACCACCGCGCCGGACGCCGACCCCGGCCGGGAGGCGGAGGACGAGGACGGGACGGACGCCGAGGAGCCCGAGGGCGCCGCCGCCGAGGAGGACGAGAGGACGCGCAGCCTCGTCGTGCGCGCTCCCCGCGCCCGGCGCGGACGGCACCTGCCCGTCGGCGCGCGCCGCCGCTCCCGGCCGATGGCCGCGCTCGCCGCGCTGAGCCTCGTGGCCGTGCTGGCGGGCGGGGCGTGGACCGGCGCCGACTGGTATCTCGAGACCGGCCCCGGGGCCGACCGGACCGTCCCGCTCGTGACCGGCACCCCGCTGCAGGACGCGGAGGCGGAGCTGACCGCCTCCGATCTGACCGTGCGGACCCAGGAGCGCTTCGACGACACGGTCCCGGCCGGGCACGTGATCTCCGCGGAGCCCTCGACCGGCACCACCCTGAAGAAGGGCAGCGACGTCCACCTCGTGGTCTCCAAGGGGGTGGAGACCTTCCCCGTCCCCGCGCTCGAGGGCACCGGCCTCGAGGAGGCGCGCGAGCAGGTCGAGGCGCTCGGGCTCGAGCTGGTCGAGGACGAGGCGGAGTACTCCGAGACCGTCCCCCAGGGCGTGGTGATCTCCCAGTCGGCCGACGCCGAGGCGCTTCCCGAGGGCGGCGAGGTCCACGTGGTCGTCTCGCAGGGCCGTCAGCCGCTGTCCGTGCCGGACCAGACCGGCGCCCCCGCGGCCTCGGCGCGCTCCACCCTCGAGGCGGCCGGGTTCCGGGTCACGAGCGCGGAGGCGCACTCCCCGTCGGTCCCGAAGGGCTCGGTGATCTCGCAGTCCCCCGCCTCCGGCACCCTGCACCGCGGGGACACCGTCCACATCGTCACCTCGCTCGGCCCCGAGATGGTCACGGTCCCGGACGTCTTCAAGAAGCCCGAGGCCGAGGCCCGCTCCGCCCTCGAGGCGGCCGGGTTCACGGTCGAGGTCGTCCATGACAAGGGCGAGCCGGTCTTCGGCCAGGTCTACGAGCAGACGGCCGCGGCGGGAAGCCAGCAGGCCAAGGGCTCGACGATCACGATCAAGGTCTTCTGAGCCCCGGAGCCGGGGCGTCGAAGGTCCGGCGCTCGCGCCTCCCGCGCACGACGACGGCGCCGCCCCGATCGGGGCGGCGCCGTCGTCGTCGGGCTGCCGGAGGTGCGGAACCGCTCAGCGGCGGGAGAGCATCTCCGCGACGAGGAAGGCGAGCTCGAGGGACTGCTGATGGTTCAGTCGCGGGTCCACGAGGGTCTCGTAGCGGCGGGTGAGGCCCTCCTCGTCGATCTCTCCGGTGCCGCCCAGGACCTCGGTGACGTCGTCGCCGGTGAGCTCCATGTGCAGGCCCGCCGGGACGGTTCCGAGCTCCTGGTGCACCTCGAAGAAGCCCACGACCTCGTCGAGGATGTCCTCGAAGCGGCGGGTCTTGTAGCCGTTGGAGGAGGTGATGGTGTTGCCGTGCATCGGGTCCGTCACCCAGGCGACCTGGGCGCCGGAGTCCCGCACGCCCTCGACCAGCGCCGGGAGTCGGTCACGGATCTTCCCGGCGCCCATGCGGGTGATGAAGGTGAGACGGCCCGGCTCGCGCTCGGGGTCGAGGCGGTCGATCAGGCGCAGCGCGTCGTCGAGGGAGGCGTCGGGGCCGAGCTTCACACCGATCGGGTTGCGCAGACGGGACATGAACTCCACGTGCGCGCCGTCGAGCTGGCGGGTGCGCTCGCCGATCCACAGGAAGTGGCCCGAGCAGCCGTAGATCTCGCCGGTGCGGGAGTCGATGCGCGAGAGCGCCTCCTCGTAGTCCAGCAGCAGCGCCTCGTGGGAGGCGTAGAACTCCACGACCTTCAGCGCGTCGAAGTCCGCGCCGATGGCGTCCATGAAGCGCACGGCCCTGTCGATCTGTCCCGCGAGCTCCTCGTAGCGGTCGTAGCCGACGCCCGAGGAGGTGAAGCCGCGGTTCCAGGAGTGGACCTCGCGGAGGTCCGCGAAGCCGCCGTTCGTGAAGGCGCGCAGGAGGTTCAGTGTGGAGGCGCTGGTGGTGTACGTCTTCCACAGGCGGCGCGGATCCGGGATCCGGGCCTCCTCGGTGAAGGCGTACTCGTTGACCGCGTCGCCGCGATAGGTGGGCAGGGTCACGCCGTCACGGGTCTCCTCGTCGGCGGAGCGGGGCTTGGCGAACTGTCCGGCCATCCGGCCCATCTTCACCACCGGCACGGAGGCGCCGTAGGTGAGCACGGCCGCCATCTGGAGGATGGTGCGGATCTTGTTGCGGATGCGATCCGCGGTGGAGTCCGCGAAGGTCTCGGCGCAGTCGCCCCCGGCGAGCAGGAAGGCCTCGCCGCGGGCCGCGGCGGCGACGCGCTCGCGCAGCACGTCGACCTCGCCGGCGAAGACCAGCGGCGGCGCGGCGCGCAGGTCGTCGAAGACCTGGGCGCGGGACCCCTCGTCGGGCCACACGGGCTGCTGCACGCGCGGGAGCTCGCGCCAGGCGCCGAGCGCCGCCAGGCCGTCATCGGCCGAGGACAGCGAGAAGTCGTGGGCGCGGGCGGGGGCGTCGGGGCTGAATGGAGTCACGCCGACAGGGTAGCCAGTTCCGCACGGGTGCGTGCCAAGGGACCGGTCGCTGGGCAGTGCGCGGCCCGTCGCGGGCACGGCGCAGGCCCGGCGGGAGTCCGTCAGGGGCTCAGCGCCGTCGGCGCCGGGTGCCGGAGGGGTTGGAGGCGGCCTGCTCCGCGCGCAGCCTGCGCTTCACGTCGCTCGCGTACTCCGGGGCCCGCTCCTGCCCGGAGAGCGCGGCGATGCGGTCCATGACCTCGTCGGTCACGGCGCGCAGCCGTGTCGCCTCGTCGGCTCCGGGATGGCGGGCGAGAACTTCCGCGGGATCGAGCGGCGCCCCGACCTCCACATGTATGCGGGGTCGACGGCGCGGGAAGTACTTCCGTCCCCGCTGCGCCTCGAAGGCGCCGATCATCGCGACCGGCACGATCGGCGCCTCCGCCGCGAGGGCGAAGCGCGCCACCCCCGTCTTCCCGCGATGCAGCCGGCCGTCGGGGCTCCGGGTCCCCTCGGGATAGATGCCGAGCACGTCGCCGCGGGAGAGCACCTCGAGCCCCGCCTGGATCGCCGTGCGCGCGGCCCCGCCGCCGCTGCGGTCCACGGGCATCACGTGCAGCCCTCGCATCACCGCGCCGGCCAGCCGCGCGATCGGCGAGCGGCCGGAGAAGATGTCGGACTTGCCCAGGAAATGCACGCTGCGCCGCACCTGTCCGGGGAGGAACACGGTGTCGGCGTAGGTGAGATGGTTCGACGCCAGGATGACCGGTCCCTGCACGGGGATGTTCTCGTGGCCGCTGAGCGTCGGTGCCCACACGGCCCTCACCACCGCCATGACGAAGGGCTTGGCGATCTCGTACAGCACGTCGGCCCTCCTGCGGGCGCTCGAGGACGGGGCGAGGATGCCCCGGACGGAAGCGGATGCGACGATGTCCCCATGGCGTTCAGCGAACTGTCCCGGCCGTGGCGCGCGCGGGGTCACTCTAACCCGCGCGGCGGGCTCCTCCTGTGCCACGGGTTCACCGGCTCGCCGCAGTCGATGCGTCCCTGGGCGGAGCACCACGCCGCGCTCGGCTGGGAGGTCGAGCTGCCGCTGCTGCCCGGCCACGCGCGCACGGAGCAGGACCTCGCGCGCACCAGCTGGCAGGACTGGTACGGGTGCGTGCGCGAGGCGGCGCTGGAGCTGTCCGGCGAGCTCGGGCCGATCGCGGTGGGCGGGCTGTCGATGGGCGGGAACCTCGCCCTCGCCCTCGCCGAGGACGAGGAGCTCGCCGGGGCGATCTGCGCCGTGGTCGCGGTGAACCCGGGGATGACGCTGCCCCGGATCGCGGCCGCGGCCGATCTGATCGCCCCGGTGGTGCGCACCCTGCCCGGGATCGGGTCGGACATCGCGCGCGAGGACGCCTCCGAGGAGGCGTACGAGCGGGTACCGGTGCGTGCCGTCGGCCATCTGCGCCGGCTGTTCCGCCGCACCCGCGAGGGTCTCGGCGCCGTCCGGGCCCCGCTGCTGCTGGCGACCTCCCGCGTGGACCACACCGTCCCGCCCTCCGACAGCGACCTCGTCGCCGCCCGGGTCCGCGGGCCCGTCGAACGGCTCTCGCTCGCCCGGAGCCACCACCTGGCGCCGCTCGACCACGACGCCCCGCTGCTGTTCGAGACCTCGGCCCGGTTCCTGGACGCCCATGTCCCCGTCCCCGAGGGGTCCCGATGAGCGGGGAGGACGGCCGCTCCCCCGAGCCCCGTGACGTCGACGCGGAGTTCGCCCGGATGCTGCGCGACGAGGGGCTCGCGCTCGGCCCCGGCAGGGCGCCGCGCGAGCCGGCCGCGCCGGAGGACGAGGACGGCCCCGGCCGCTTCGCCGCCGAGGAGGACGAGGACGGGCCGTCGACCGAGGAGGCCCTGCAGGAGTCGCGCCGACGTGCCCGGGAGGCGCATCCCGCGAGGGGGCCGCGGGACGCCCCGCCGCGTGAGCTGGACGACGACGACGTGCTCTACGGCGACTTCGACCCGCCGGACCCGGACCTCCCCCAGCCCTCCTCGGCGGTGCTGTGGTCGTGGACCGCGCTGCTCGGCGGCTTCGTGCTCCTGCTCGCCGTGACGCTCTCGGCCTCGCTGCCCTCCGTGCTCGGATGGGCCGGCGGCGCCGCGTCGCTCGGCGGGATGGTCTCGCTGCTGCTGCGGCTGCCGCGCCGCCCTCGCGACGAGGGGGACGACGGCGCCGAGGTCTGAGCCGGCCCCCGCCGGCCCGGCTGCGCTCCCCGCCTGCGCGGCTGCGCTCCCCGCCTGCGCGGCTGCGCTCCCCGCCTGCGCGGCTCAGCGGGCGAGGTCCGCGGCGCCGACGATCCCGGCACGGTTCCCCATGCCGGCGAGCACGAAGGGTGCCAGGGGCCGGTGCGCGCGGGCGGTGAGGCTCGCGGAGTACGCCTGTCGGGCGGGATCCAGCAGCAGGTCCCCGGCGGCCGAGACGCCGCCGCCGACGACGATCACGTCGGGGTCCAGCAGCGCGGAGATCGTCGCCGCGCCGCGTCCGAGCCAGGTCCCGATCTCGGCGATGAGCTCCCGCGCGCCCGGGTCCCCCTGCTGGGCCAGTCGCGTGACGAGCGGGCCGTCGATCGCACGCCGGTCCCCGCCCGCGGCCTGCACCAGCGGACCGAGCAGCGGGTCGCCGCTCGCGGCCCGGCGCTTCGCGGCGCGCACGAGCGCGGTGCCGGCCGTGTACTGCTCGAGGCAGCCGCGCAGCCCGCACCCGCACCACTGACCGTCGGGCACCGCGGTCATGTGGGCGACCTCGCCGGCGAAGCCCGCACTGCCGCGCAGCAGGACGCCCTCCATCACGGCCGCGCCGCCGAGTCCTGTGCCGACGGTGAGCATCAGCATGTGGCGCGCCTCCCGGGCCGCGCCGAAGCGGAACTCCGCCCAGCCGGCCGCGTTCGCGTCGTTCTCGACGACGACCGGGAGCCCTGTGAGGCGCTCGAGCTCGTCGGCGAGGGGGTGATCGCGCCAGGCCAGGTTCGCGGCGAAGGTCACGGTGCGCCGGTCCGCGCCGATGAATCCGGCCGCGCCGACGCCGATCCCGCCGACGGCGTGGTCGCCGCGCAGCTCCGCGACCGCATCGGCGACCGCGGCCTCGAGCAGCGCCGGGTCCGTCGCCGGCGTGCTGCGCGTGGTCGCGGCGATGATCTCGCCGTCCTCGTCCACGACCCCTGCCGCGATCTTCGTGCCGCCGATGTCGACTCCGATGGAGAGCATCCGTCCCTGCCTCGTTCGCCTGCGCGCCGCGCGCATCCGGTCGTCGCGCAGCTGTCGCGCTCATCGTAGTGGCGCACTGCCGTAGACTCGGCCCGACCCCACCAGCGCTTCCGGCCAGGTCGTCCGGTACGCCGGTCATGTGCACCCCGCCGGATCGAAGGAGATTCGATGAAGCAGTACACCACGCCGCCCCAGCATCACAGCAGCCCCGACGAGAACGCGACGGACCTGCTGCTGGGGCGTCTCAGGGCGCATCCCTCCGTGCCGATCTTCGAGCTCGCCCAGGAGGGCGGCGGCTACCGTCCGATGCGGACGTCCGACTTCGTCGAGGACGTCAAGGCGGTCGCGAAGGGGCTGATCGCCTCCGAGGTCGCCCCGGGCGATGTCGTCGCGATCCTCTCCCGCACCCGCTACGAATGGGCGCTGGCGGACTGGGCCGTCTGGTGGGCCGGCGGGGTCAGCGTCCCGATCTACGAGTCCTCCTCCCCGAGCCAGATCCAGTGGATCGCCTCGGACTCCGCGGCGAAGTTCGCCCTCGTCGAGTCCACGCGCCACAAGGAGGACATGGAGTCGGTGCGCGGCGAGCTGCCGGCTCTGCAGCGCATCGGCGTGCTGGAGGACGGGATCCTCGAGGACCTCAGGGAGCGCGGCGCAGGGATCAGCGACGAGGAGCTCGAGTCCCGGCGCACCGCGCGCCGTCTCGACGACGTCGCCACCATCATCTACACCTCCGGCACGACCGGCCGTCCCAAGGGCGCCGAGCTCACGCACGCGAACTTCGTCGACACCACCCGCAGCGCGGTGACGCTGCTGGGCGAGAAGGTGCTGCCCAGCGGCTCGCGCCTGCTGATGTTCCTCCCCATGGCGCACGTCTTCGCCCGTCTGATCACGGTGCTCGCCGCAGCCTGGCCGGTCACCACGGCCTTCACCCCGGACACCAAGAACCTCCTGCCCGACCTCGCCGCCTTCAAGCCCACCTTCCTGCTCGCCGTGCCGCGCGTGTTCGAGAAGGTCTACAACGGCGCCGAGGCCAAGGCGATCGCCGGCGGCAAGGGCAGGATCTTCGGCGCCGCCGCGAAGACCGCGATCGACTACTCCACGGCGCTGGCCGACGGGAAAGTCCCGCTCACCCTCTCGCTCAAGCACAAGCTCTTCGACCGTCTCGTCTACGGCACGCTGCGCGAGGCGATGGGCGGTCAGGTCAGGTGGGCGGTCTCCGGCGGCGCCCCGCTGGGCGCGCGGCTGTCCCACTTCTTCCGCGGCATCGGCGTGACCGTGCTCGAGGGCTACGGCCTCACCGAGACCACGGCGCCGATCTGCGTGAACCTGCCCTGGGACGTCCGCCCCGGCACCGTGGGACCGCCCCTGCCCGGCTCCTCCGTCGCGATCGACGACAGCGGGGAGCTGCTGGTCAAGGGCGTGATGGTGTTCAAGGGCTATCACAACAACCCCGAGGCCACCGCCGAGTCCCTGAAGGACGGCTGGTTCCACACCGGTGACCTCGGCTCCCTCGCCGACGACGGATCGATCACGATCACCGGACGCCGCAAGGAGGTCATCGTCACCGCGGGCGGCAAGAACGTCTCCCCGGCGCAGCTCGAGGACCAGCTGCGCTCCCACCCCCTGGTCAGCCAGTGCGTGGTGATCGGCGACCAGAAGCCCTTCGTCGCCGCGATCCTCACGCTGGACGCCGAGATGCTCCCGACCTGGCTGAAGAACAACGGCAAGCCGGAGATGAGCCTCACCCAGGCCGCGGAGGACGCGGAGATCCGCGCCGAGCTGCAGAAGGTGGTGGACCGGGCGAACGAGTCGGTCTCCCGGGCCGAGTCGATCCGCTCCTTCGTGGTCATCGACTCCGACTTCACCGAGGAGAACGGCTATCTCACGCCCTCGCTGAAGCTCAAGCGCAACGTGGTCGTGAAGGACCTCGCCCCGATCATCGAGAAGATCTACTCCGCGCCCAAGCCCCAGGGCTGAGCGCGGGCGCGCCTCCCGACGGCCGACGGGCCCCGGCACCCCGGCGGTGCCGGGGCCCGTCGTGCGTCGTGGGGCCCGTCGCGCATCGCGGGGCCCGTCGTGCGTCCGGGCTCGTCGCGGACCGGTGCCCGCGCAGCCTCCCGACGTCCGGCTGTCGGGGCCGCGTCGTAGCCTGTCCCCCATGCCCGCACGCCGTCAGCTCAGCTTCGAGGACCTGGGCACCCCGCTCGCGGAGGCGACGCTGGTGGTGGTCGATCTCGAGACCACCGGGACGGATCCCGCCGCGGACGCGATCACCGAGATCGGCGCGGTGAAGGTGCGCGGCGGCGAGGTGCTCGGCGAGTTCCGCACCTTCGTGGACCCGGAGCGTCCGATCCCGGCCTACATCGCCTCCCTCACCGGCATCTCCGATGCGACCGTGCGCGGCGCCCCCTCGATCCGGACCGTGCTGCCGATGTTCCTGGACTTCGTCGGGCCCGAGGCCGCGCTGGTGGCCCACAACGCCCGCTTCGACATCGGCTTCCTGCGCGCCCGCGCTGCCGAGTGCGCGCTGGAGTGGCCCGCGCCGACCGTGCTGGACACCCTCGCACTCGCCCGGACGGTCTTCCGCCGCGACGAGGTGCGCGATCACAAGCTCTCGACCCTCGCCGCCCATGTCGGGGCGGCGGTCACCCCGGACCACCGTGCCCTCTCGGATGCCCGCGCGACGGTCGACGTGCTCCACGCGATCATCGCCCGGCTGGGCCCGACCGGCGCCTCGACGCTCGAGGACCTCGGCACGGCTCACCGCCGGGCCAAGCCCGTGCAGCTGCGCAAGAAGCACCTCGCGGCCGACGTCCCCTCGGTCCCCGGCGTCTACCAGTTCCTCGATGCGCACGGCTCGGTGCTGTACGTCGGCACCTCCCGGAACCTGCGCTCCCGGGTGCGCACCTACTTCACCGCGAGCGAGACGCGCCGCGCGATCCTGGACATGCTGCCGCGCGCGGAGTCGCTGCGCGTGATCGAGTGCGCCACCGCCACCGAGGCCGCCGTGCGCGAGCTGCGGCTGATCGCGCAGGAGAAGCCGCCCTCTAACCGGCGCGGGCTGCGCCCGGAGGCGGCACACTGGCTGCGGCTCGGGCCGACGGGCGAGGGGCTGCGCGGGGCGCGGCTGGCCCGTACGGAGGCCGACGGCTCGGCGCACATCGGCCCCCTCGCCTCCCGGCACGACGCCCAGCCGCTGCGCGGGCTGCTCACCGACGCGGTCATGGGGCGCGGTGCCGCGCTGGAGGCCGATCCCGCGCGCAGCGCCGCCCCGTCGAGCGGGCATCACGAGCGGCTGCGCCGCGCCATGGTCGCCGACCCGCGCGAGGTGCTCGACCATGCCGCCTCCCGGCTGCGCGCCCACGTCGACGCGGGACGCTACGAGGAGGCGGAGAAGCTGCGCCGACTAGCTCTCGCCTATCTGGACGCCGCCCGTCGCGCCTCCCGGCTGCGCGCCCTCGCGGAGGTGCCGCTGCTCATCGCGGCCCGGCCCAGCACCGAGGCCGTGATCGGCGGACGCGGCTGGGAGCTGCTGGCCGTGCGCTACGGACGGTTCTCCGGGACCACCCTGGTGCCGGCGGCGAAGGACCCCCTGCCCTTCGCGCGTTCCCTGGCGATGACGGGGACCGGCGAGGCCGAGCTCGCCGCGCCCCTGTGCCAGGGGTATCACCAGGAGGCCGAGATCCTGCTGGGGTGGCTCGAGGGCGAGGGCGTGCGCACGGTGCTGTGCGAGGGGTCGTGGCAGGTGCCGGCCCGGGCCCGCTTCGAGGCGGAGCACCTCTCCCGGCGCTTCGCCATGACCTCGACCGCTCCGGGGGAATAGGCTCACGGGAGAAGCCGCTCGGCGCCCCCGCGCCCGTCGAAGGAGAATCCATGATCACCGCCATCGTCTCGATCGTCGTCGACCCCCAGCGCATCCCCGAGGTCGCCGAGGCGATCGTCGACATCGACGGGATCGAGCAGGTCTACTCCGTCACGGGCGACGTGGACCTGATCGCGGTGGCCCGTGTGCGGAACCACGAGGACCTCGCCGGCGTGATCGCCGGCTCGCTCAGCCGGGTCGAGGGCGTCCGGGACACCACCACCAACATCGCCTTCAAGACCTACTCGAAGCGGGACCTCGACGCCGCCTTCGACCTGGGTCTCGAGGGCTGAGGGAGCGCGCTCAGCCGTTCGCGGCGAGCGACTCCTGGGACGCCGCCGCCCAGCGCGCGAGCAGCGTCGCCGGCGCCCCGCTGTCGAGCGTGGAGACCGCCTCCGCGTGGGCGGCGCGGAAGCGGTCCTCGAAGCCGTCGGCGGCCGGCTGTCCGATGCCGTCGTGGGCGAGGATGCCCGCCGCGGCGTTCAGCAGCACCGCATCCCGGATCGGGCCCATCCGCCCGTCCTTCGCGCCCGCGTAGAGGTCACGGGCCACCTGTGCGTTCTCCTCGGCCGTGCCGCCGCGGAGCGCGTCGTGGGGGCTGCGGGGGATGCTCAGCAGCGCCGTCGGGTCCAGCAGGTGCGAGCGCACCTCCCCGCCGCGGACCTCCCAGACGTCCGAGGAGACGCTCACCGTGAGCTCGTCCAGGCCGTCCTGACCGCGGAAGACGAGGGCGCTGGTGCCGCGCGAGGCGAACACGCCGGCGACGGTCGGGGCGATGGCCGGATCGGCGACCCCGACGGCGCTCGCGAGCGGCCGCGCGGGGTTCGTGATCGGTCCCAGGATGTTCATCACGGTGGGGATGCCCAGGCCCTTGCGCGCCTCGGCGGCGAAGCGCATGGAGGGATGGAACACCTGCGCGAAGAGGAAGGTCATGCCGACCTCGCCGACCAGGCGCTCGACCTCGGGCACGGGGAGGTCCAGCCGGACGCCGAGCGCCTCGAGCACGTCGGCCGAGCCCGAGCGCGAGGTCGAGGCGCGGTTGCCGTGCTTGACGACGGTGCGGCCGGACGCGGCGATCACGACCGAGGCCATCGTGGAGATGTTCACAGTCTGCGCGAGGTCGCCCCCGGTGCCGACGATGTCGATCGCATGCCGCTCCACCGCGACGGGACGGGCATGGGCGACCATCGAATCGGCCAGAGCCTCGAGCTCCGTGCTGCTGACGCCCTTGGCCTGGAGCGCCACGAGGAAGCCCGCCAGCGGGACGGGACCCGCCTCTCCGGTCATGATCTCGTCCATCGCCCAGCTCGCCTCGGCGTGCTCGAGATGCTCGCCGCGCACCAGGCGCGCGGTGAGCCGGGACCAGGTCGGGGTCTGCTCGCTCATGCCTCGATCATCGCACCTGCGAGCGGGTGCACCGTCGCCCTGGTCACGGATCGGATCACGGAACGGTCACGACGCACGCACATGGTCGATCACCTGGGCGTATCGACGCGTGTCCTGGTTCGTGACAGGCCGTCAGGAGGGCTATGCTGGCACGGTCCGCCCGGGGCGCAGGCCCCGCGATGTGCTCGGTCGTCGTGAACCGACACACCGAATCTGACGACACGACATAATGGTGACGTGACTACTGCGACTCTGCCTGTGCGCTCCTCCCCCGCTGCCGCCCCAGCGGTCGGCCGCCCGAACCCGACGCAGATCGGCACCCTCGTCTGGCTCGCCAGCGAGCTCATGTTCTTCGGCGGCCTGTTCGCGATGTACTTCACGCTGCGGTCGTTGGCACCGGAGACCTTCGCCGAGGGCCAGTCGAACTTCACCCATGGCTTCGCGCTGCTGAACACCTCGATCCTGGTCTTCAGCTCCGTCACCTGCCAGATCGGCGTCTTCGTCGCCGAGGGCCGCTTCCCCTGGGGGCAGTCCTTCTCGCCGCGCAAGCGCCGCGAGGGCTCGATCTTCAACATCGCCGGCTGGGGGATGATCGAGTGGTACACGCTCACCTTCATCCTCGGCGCGATCTTCGTCTCGGGCCAGGCCTACGAGTACGCCGAGCTCATCCACAGTGGCGTCACGATGTCGTCCTCGCCGTTCAGCTCGGTCTTCTACCTCGCCACCGGCTTCCACGGCATCCACGTCGTCGGCGGCCTGATCGCCTTCCTGATGGTGCTGATGCGGGCCTACGTCGCGGAGAAGTTCACAGCGCACGAGCAAATCTCCGCGATCTGCGTCTCCTATTACTGGCACTTCGTCGACGTGGTCTGGATCGTGCTCTTCTTCGTCGTGTACATGCTCGACCCGATCCTGACCGGCACCTCCTCCGGCCACGTGGTCCCGGTCGACTTCGACTGGACGATCTTCTGATCCGCGCAGCGGCCCCCGGGCCCCAACGCACCCCCCCCGAACTCCTGTCCCTCCCCGCCCGCCCCCTCCACGAATCGAGGTCCGAACCGTGAAGGCTCTCGCCGCACGTCGTCATCACCCGATGGCGCTACTCGTGATCCTGCTGCTCGCGCTCGTCGCGACCGGCGGGCTGTACGCGGCCCTGCAGCCGCAGGCGGCCCAGGCCGAGGCCTACACCGACAGCGAAGTCGAGCAAGGTCGTGCCCTCTTCCTCGCCAACTGCGCGACCTGCCATGGACTTGATGCCGCGGGTCTCAGCGACCCCGACGGTCAGACCCTCGGCCCCTCGCTGATCGGCGTGGGCGCCGCCGCCGTCGACTTCCAGGTCGGCACGGGCCGCATGCCCATGCAGGCCTCCGGCGCCCAGGCCCGCCAGAAGCCGCAGCAGATGAACGAGGAGCAGACCCGTCAGCTCGCCGCGTACGTGGCCTCGCTCGGCCCCGGCCCGTCGGTGCCGGACGAGGAGTGGCTGGACACCAGCAAGGGCAACGCCGAGCGCGGCGGCGAGATCTTCCGCATGAACTGCGCCATGTGCCACAACGCCGCCGGTGCCGGCGGTGCGCTGACCCGAGGCAAGTACGCCCCGCCGGTCGTGGGCGTCGAGGGCAAGCACGTCTACGAGGCCATGGACACCGGTCCCCAGAACATGCCGGTCTTCAACGAGACCAACCTCTCGCCCGAGGACAAGCGGGACGTCATCACCTACCTCGAGACCCTCGAGGAGACCGGCTCCCCCGGCGGCATCTCCCTGGGCTCCCTCGGCCCCGTGACCGAGGGCCTGTACGCCTGGACGATCATCCTGTCCCTGCTCCTCGGCGCCGCCGTGTGGCTGGGGGCGAAGGCCAAGTGAATGCGAGCATGAACACCAACACCGACGGCAGCTCCCCCACCCGGGTCAGCACCCTCGCCCCCAAGGAGGGCGGCGGGTTCCCGAACCCGGGTCTGCCTCCCCACACCCCCCGTCAGACCGACATCTCCAAGCCCGCGGAGAAGCGCGCCGAGCGACTCGTCGCCTTCATGTTCCTCCTCAGCGTGGTCGGGACGGTCATCTTCATCGCGGCGTACTTCCTCGTCACGCCGCTGGACACCAACATCTTCGCGGAGGAGGGCACTCCCCGCGCGCTGTGGTGGTCCAACCTCGTCACGGGCCTCGGTCTCGCGATCGCGGTGTTCTTCATCGGCGCCGCAGCGGTGCACTGGGCCAAGACGCTCATGCCCGACGAGGAGTGGGTCGAGGAGCGCCATGACGTCCGCGGCTCCGACGAGACGCGCAAGGCCGCTGCCGAGATGATCACCAGCGGTCTGGCGGAGACCGGCATCGGCCGTCGTCCCGTCATGGTCACCGCGATGGTGGCGGCTCTCGCGGCCCTGCCCATCGCCGTGCTCGCCCCGCTGTCGACGCTGGGCCCGCTCCCGGGCAACAAGCTCCACCACACCTTCTGGGGCCAGAACCCGGGCCAGCGCCTCGCCCGGGACCACGACGGCACGCCGATCAAGCTCTCCGACGTCGCGATGAACTCGATCTTCCACGTCATGCCCGAGGGCCTCACCGACGAGACCCCGCACCACCTCGAGGAGCGCGCGAAGGCCGCGGCCGTGATCGTGCGCATCGACCCCAAGCTCGCGAAGAACGACGAGTCGATGTCGATGGGCGTGGAGGGCGTGCTCGCGTTCTCGAAGATCTGCACGCACGTCGGCTGCCCGGTCGCGCTGTTCGAGCAGCAGACGCACCACATGCTCTGCCCGTGCCACCAGTCCACCTTCGACGTCACCGACGGCGCCAAGGTGATCTTCGGCCCGGCCCACCGTCCGCTGCCGCAGCTGCCGATCGAGGTCGACGCCGAGGGGTATCTCGTGGCCCCTGGTGACTTCACCGAGCCGATCGGTCCCAGCTTCTGGAACATCCACAAGGACAAGTGATCTCATGACGACCACGACTCCCAGCTCCCGGAAGCAGTCTTCCGACGACTCCCGCCTGCTCAAGCTCGGCGCGGTGGGCGGAGACTTCCTCGACCAGCGCCTCTCCGGCGCCGGCTTCGTGAAGTTCTTCGCGCGCAAGGTCTTCCCGGACCACTGGTCCTTCATGTTCGGCGAGATGGCGCTGTACAGCTTCGTCATCCTGCTGATCTCCGGCGTCTTCCTGACGATGTTCTTCGACCCCTCCATGGAGGAGGTCATCTACAACGGCCCGTACGAGGCGCTCCAGGGCGCCACGGTCTCCCGCGCCTTCGAGTCGACGATGGAGATCGCCTTCGAGGTGAAGGGCGGACTGCTGTTCCGCCAGATGCACCACTGGGCGGCGCTCGTGTTCATGGTCTCGATCTTCGTGCACATGTTCCGCGTCTTCTTCACCGGCGCCTTCCGCAAGCCCCGCGAGCTCAACTGGCTCATCGGCTTCTCGCTGATGATCCTGGGCATGGCGGCCGGCTTCTCCGGCTACTCGCTCCCGGACGACGTGCTCTCCGGCAACGGCCTGCGCATCGCCGATGGGCTGATGAAGGCGATCCCGATCGTCGGCACCTACCTGTCGATGCTGCTCTTCGGCGGCGAGTTCCCGGGCACGGACATCATCCCGCGCCTGTTCACGATCCACATCCTGCTCGTGCCTGCTGCGATCCTCGGACTCATCGCGATCCACCTCGTGCTCGTGGTCGTGCACAAGCACACCCAGTACGCGGGCCCGGGCCGCACGAACCGCAACGTGGTCGGGCACCCGGTCCTGCCGGTGTTCGGAGCGAAGGCCGGCGGCTTCTTCTTCCTCGTCTTCGGCATCATCACGCTGATCTCGGCGACCACGTCGATCAACGCGATGTGGGTCTACGGCCCGTACGACCCCTCCCCCGTCTCGGCCGGCTCGCAGCCGGACTGGTACATGCTCTGGACCGACGGTGGCCTCCGCCTCATCCCGGGCTGGGAGATCACGGTCTTCGGGTACGTCCTCTCGCTGAACATGCTGATCCCGATGGCGATCTACGGCGCGATGCTGGCGTTCCTCGCCCTGTTCCCCTTCATCGAGGCCTGGGTCACCGGTGACGATCGCGAGCACCACCTCGCGGACAAGCCGTACAACGCGCCGGTGCGCACCGGCATCGGCGTCGCCTGGATCGTCTCGTACCTGATCCTCGCGCTGGCGGCGACCAACGACCTGATCGCGATCGCCCTGCAGCTCTCGATCAACGACCTCACCTGGCTGTTCCGTGTGTCGTTCTTCGTGGCCCCGGTGCTCGCCTTCTACATCACGAAGCGCCTGTGCCTCTCGATCCAGCGTCAGAAGCGCGATCTCGTGCTGCACGGCCGGGAGACCTCCCGCATCGTCCGCACCGGCTCCGGTGACATGATCGAGATCCACGAGCCGCTGGACGAGTACGAGCGCTGGGAGCTCGTCGCCCACGACGACTACCGTCCGCTCAAGGCGGGCAAGGGAGTCTCCTCCCTGCGTGCCAAGGCCACCAGCTTCTTCTTCAAGGACCGCATCGAGCCGGTCACCCCGGCGTCGCTCCGCGAGGCGCTCGAGCATGCCGGCCACGAGAAGCACGTCATCGACGAGGCCACGGGCGGCGACTACCGCACCCCGGCCGAGAAGGTCGTGCACTGACCGTTCACTGACCACCGCAGCGGAGTACGCGAGAAGGGCCCCGAAGATCGATCTTCGGGGCTCTTCCCTGTGTGCTGCGGGAGGAGTCGCTCGGCGGAGCGCGTACGCACGTCGGCGGGCACGGGCTCGGACCGTCCTAATCTGCCGAGCCCCCGTCGGCGGTGGGTGCACCGTCAGTGCATCAGGCGACTGCGCCGCATTCCCCCATCGCCCCGCTCCCCGCGACCTGCGACGGCGTCGACGAGATAGCGGGCGGTGATCAGACCGAGGCGCCGCTCGGCACGGCGGAGGGCGCGCAGCGAGCGCAACGGGCTCCGGGCGGCGTCCAGTCTGTCCTTGGTGAGCACGTCACGAGCCCAGGCGACGGCATGCTCCTCCCCCTCGGCGCTGTGGAAGAGCTGCGCTAGCTGCGCTCATCCCGGTCAAGTCCCGTTGTGTGGTGGCTTTTGGGTCAGGCGGTCATGAGGAGCCGGCTGGTGGTCTCGGGGGTGTCGTTGGTGAGCATGTCGGCGAGTCGGCGTAGGGAGATGTCGCTGATGTAGCGGCGTTCGCCGTATTGCCATTCCTCGTGCTGGTCCTGGAGGACTGCGCCGACGAGTCTGGTCGCAGAGTCCCGGTTCGGGAAGATCTGGACGACGTCTGCTCGGCGCTTGATCTCCCTGTTCACCCGCTCGATGGGGTTGTTCGACCAGATCTTTCGCCAGTGCTCGATGGGGAACGCCGCGAATGCGGTCAGGTCTGCCTCGGCGTCCTTGAGCATGGCCGCGATCTTCGGGAAGGAGGCCTCGAGCGAGGCCGTGACCTGCTGATAGGTCTCGCGGACCGTTTCCGGGCTGGTCTGGGCGAAGATCGTGGAGACCAGGGCGTTGACGGGCTTGGAGCGCGCCGAGCCGAGCGCCTGGGTGATGTTGCGTGCGAAGTGGACCCGGCAGCGCTGCCATGACGCTCCCGGAAGCACTGCCTTGATCGCATGCTTCAGCCCCGCGTGCGCGTCACTGGTCACCAGCAGCACGCCTTCCGGTGCGGCGGGGGTGGAGACCCTCAACCCGCGTTCGCGCAGGCTGCGGAGGAACTCGGTCCAGAAGCCGGTGGTCTCCGCGTCACCGATCGCCATCCCGAGCACTTCTCGGTGACCGGTCGCGGCCACGCCCGTGGCGACGACGACGGCTTGGGAGACGACCCGGCCGCCCTGGCGGATGTCGAGATAGGTCGCGTCCAGGAACAAGTAGGGGAACCAAGTGTGGTCCAGGCGGCGGTGGAGGAACTCCGCGACGACCTCGTCGATCTCGCCGCAGATCCTCGAGACCTGGGACTTGCTGATCCCGGACTCGTTGCCCAGCGCCCGCACGAGGTCCTCGACCTTCCTGGTGGAGACGCCGTCGATCCAGGCCGTGCAGATCACCGCCCAGAGCGCTTTGTCGACCCGGCGACGAGGATGCAGCAGCGCGGGATAAAACGAGCCGGCCCTTAGCTTCGGGATCGCCAGATCCAGCTCTCCCGCCGGGGTAGCCAGGCGCTTTGCCCTGGTGCCATTGCGACGGGTCGAGCGGGACGGGGAACGTTCGTAACGCTCCGCACCGATCTTGACGGACGCTTCGGCATCGATGAGGTCCTGGAGTCCGGCCTGGAGAAGCCGGCGGAACAGCTCCTCATGAGCGAGGTCGGGGTCCTGGAGCAGTTCACTGACGAGGGTCGAGAGTGCAGACTGGTGGTGGGTCATCGCGGGTCCCTATTTCTTGGTCGATTTGGGAGGTCCCGCGATGACCCTTCATCGCCTACCAGCAGCTCCACGCCACCCCGGGATTGCCACCACGCTAAGGGACACACCCATGGAATCCTTCTTCGCACTGCTCCAGAAGAACGTCTTGGATCGAAAGCGCTGGAGGACCAGAGAGGAACTGCGGATCGCGATCATCACCTGGATCGAGCGGACCTACCACCGTCGTCGCCGACAGGCCCGCCTCAGCCGATTGACCCCTATCGAGTACGAGACCATCATGAACCCGACCGTCAGACTGGCGGCCTAACCCCAGCTGACACCTGATCGCGCATCAGTCCCGGTACTCCTGGAGGTGCTCCCTGACGAGCCGAACGCACCTCGCGCGCAGCTGGGGATCGATCTTCCACGGGTGCCTGTCCATCCTTCCGGACTCAAACAGCAGCGGCACCAGACCTGGGCCGATTCACTGTGAGATCCCCTCAGACTGCGGATGGGGCTTGCGGACTACGTCCTAACGCGCCGGGAGCGAGCTCATGCGGACTCATTCTTTCTCGCGCTGTCCATTCCCGGGACGATCCTTCGGGTGAGGTCGAGCGCGATGAAGGCGAGGAGCGTGACTCCGAGGAGGGGGAGGGCGAGGCCGACGACCGCAGCGATCGCGATGAGGATGCCGTAGGCCGCCGCGGTGTCGACGCGACGACCGAGAGGGCGAGGGAGGCCTGTGCGTGGCGGCTTGGGGCGGCGTCGCCACCACATGCGGTACCCGATCACGATGAGCGCGATTACCGCACCGGCGATGGCGATGAGCAGGAGCTGGTTGGGCCAGCCGAAAAGGATGCCCATGTGGAAGGAAATCCCAGCTTCGGCGAGCTTCCCGGCAACGGGCCAGTCGGCGAAGCGCACGCTCCCGACGACAGCTTCGGAGGTGGGGTCGATCGCCATGGAGTCCTGCTTCAGGGGCCATGATCGCTGCACCTGGGAGACGAGCCACGCTCCTCCGTCGGTGCTGGGGGTGATCGCTACCGGGTCGGTCAGGCCCTCTTGGCGGGCCGCCTCGAGCACGCTCTGCGCGGTGGCAGGCACTTCGGTTTCTGCGATCGGGGTGGTGGTTGCCGCCTCGGAGGAGAGGTAGGGCGTTGACCAGCTCAGGCTCTGGCGCAGTGCGCTGACGTTGCCGCCCGCGAATTGGGACCAGGTCAGTCCGGTGGCGGAGAGGAAGAACGTTCCGATAGCGGCCCAGACGCCGATGGTGGCGTGGAGGCTTATGGAGCGTTGGCGCTGCGGTCCCTTACGCTGGGGCAGGAGGTAGGCGCGTGCAGAGCGAGTGCGGACTTTACGTGTGACCCAGAGGGTGAGTCCGCTGAGGGCGAGGACCCACAGCCAGCTGGCCGCGACTTCGCTGTACCAGCGGCCGGCGTCCCCGAGGTGGAGATTGCGGTGGAGATCGTCGAACCAGGTCCGCAGCGGCAGCCACTCCCCGAAGGTGTTCAGCACGCCGGTCACCTCCCCGGTATAGGGGTCGACGAACGCGGTGAGCTGGCGATCCTCGCGAGCCGAGGGGGAATCGAACGTGACGCGCGTGGTGGACTCGGCATCCTTGGGCGGACGGATCTGCGTGATCGTGCCGTCTGTGACCTCGCTCCGCGCCGCCTCGACCTGCTGCGCCAGCGGCACCATCTCCGCGCCGGCCGGGGCACTGGCGTGGAGTTCCTTGTCGTAGACGACCTGTTCGATCTGCGGGGTCAGCGCGTACAGGATCCCGGTCGCCGCGGCGACCAGGAGGAACGGCGCAATGAACAGCCCCACGTAGAAGTGCAGGCGGAGCGTGAGCTCTCGCAGCTCATCGCGCAGTCGGCGCGGGCGAGAGGTGTTGCCACCGGTGGGGCGGGGCGAGGCTCGGGTGGCCATCGGGTCGAGCCTTTCGCTGTGACGGAGAGGTGGCGTGGGCCGGGTTCACATGAGGGCGAGCATGAGCGCCATTCCTGCGGCCATCAGGAGGTGGCAGGCCGAGTGGGCGCGGTGCCCCGGATCGCGGAGCAAGCGCACGAGCCACCACGCGGTGATCACGGCGCTGAGCACGACGGCCCCCCAGTTGACTGCCTCCGCCCAGGCAGGGGCCGGCGCCATCTCCATCGCCATCTCGTCCCCGGTCCCGCCGCCGTGGTGTCCGGCGTGCGCATCGGCGGAGCCGCCCATGGCGTGGCCCATCAGCAGGGGCATCGCCAGCAGCATCCAGATCGTCACGGAGTTGAGCACCACGTGGTTAACCACCCCCACGCGCTCACTCACCCCGTGGACAGTGGGGAGGCCGAGCAGCATCACGACGGTGAAGAGCGCGAAGAGGGCGACCTGGATCCAGGTCCCGGCCGTGCCGACCGGCCGCCACACCATCAGCAGCATCGCCAGGCTCATCACGAGATGGTTGACGTGCACCGCCGTCGCCACCGGCCCATGATGGGAGGAATGCACTGACCCAGTGATCACTGCGGCGGAAGCGCCGCGGCTCTGTGCGAGGTGAACTGCGCAGAACACGGCCGTTGCGAGGAAGATGGCGGTCAGCACGAATGACCAGGGAGACTCGATCACAGCACTGGACTCTACAGGAAGTAGAATTAGAGATGTACGGCGACACCCGTGCGCGGTACGGTACTCGGACTGAGGCGTTACACGGGGAGGGAGTGGTGACGAGATGGCGGGAGTGAGGTCTCGATCCTCCGGCGCACTGGAGGCACTGGTGATGCGAGCTTTATGGACTTCCACCGGCTCCCTTAGCGCGAGAGCGATCCAGGCATCTTTTGAGGATCCCGCGCCAGCGCAGACCACGGTTCTGACAGTGCTCTCCCGGCTCGAGGCGAAGGGGATGGTTTCTCGCCGAGCCCGGTCACCTCGGCGCGTGACCTTCGAAGCGGTCGTGAGCAGTGCGCAGGCGCATGCCGCGGACATGGTTGAGGTCCTCGATGACGCTCACGATCGTGAGGATGCGCTGATGGCGTTCACCGACAACCTCTCTGAGTCCGACCTTGATCTGGTGATGGATGCGATCACGTCACGGCGGTCTCGCCGAGGTCGCTGATGGTCTGGACCGTGGTCGGGCCGTTGCTGGCTGGCCTGATTGCATGCCCGCTCTCCGCGTACCTCGTATCCCGTGGGAGGTGGCAGATCCGCCATCCCCGGCGGGCGCTGATGGTGTGGGCCTCGGTTGGTGTTGTTGGGCTGGTCATCGCGATCGCGTCAATTCTCCTGGCGGCCGCGCTCTCCCTGTCGGCGAGCTCCGCGAGCGCTGCGGCCGAGGGGCTTGCTCTCACGTTCATCGCCTGGGCCGGTCTCGGGGGGCTAGGGATCGTGGGATCGCTCGCCCACCTGGGCAGGGTCGATCCCGGCAAGGATGATGACGAGCGGCCGAGCGTCGCGGAAATGCTCTCGCGCCGCCGAACGGACTCCTGGCAGGTCGGCGCTGTTGCCGTGGTCGAGATCGAGGATTCTCGCTATGTCGCGGTGGCCGTCCCGGGCGCGACGCCGTCGATCTTCGTCTCGCGCGCCGTTCGGCACGCGCTTCCGCCCTCCTACCTGTCCGCGGTTCTCGCCCACGAAGCAGCACATCTCGATCAGCTTCACGCGCTGGTGAGGGGGGTCGGAGCGTGGCACGTAGCGTGCCTGCCCAAGAGGTCCCGGCTGCGACGAGAGCTTGCTTCACGGATCATGCTGCTCACCGAGCTGGCGGCCGACGATGTCGCTGCCGAGAAGGTCGGCCCCGCCCATCTGCACGACGCCCTCGTCGCACTCCATCACCTCGCCCCCTCCCGCGAGCTGGAAGTTCGTGCCGCTCGCGTTCGAGCGCTCCACAGGACTTACCCTCTGCCGCAGGGGAGGGTACTGGTGGCTTCCCTTCCGGGGCAGAGACTGCAGCGAAAGCAGCGTTGAGATGCGTGCGGGAGACGTCAGCAACAGCATGAGCGGCCATCTCGTGCTGCGTACTCGACATCTTGTAGATTCGGTGAGGTGAAGCAGAGAGTAGTACTCCTGGCGGTGGGCTCGCTCCTCCTAGCGGCGCTACCCGCGGTGGCAGCGAACCTGCTCAGCGGCCCGGCCGTCTATGAGGACATACACCGGGAGTTCCCCGGGCTCGGGACAGCCGTGGTAGCTGCAGGTCTGCGTGGCGCCGCCGATCTCGCAGCACTGGTCTCCCTGGGCGCCGTCGTCGCGGTGCTGTTTCTGCATCCGCGCTCTATCCGCTCGGCAAGCAGTGTGCGGTTCGGCCCCGACCTGACCCTCCTTACCTGGGCTTCGGGCGCGTGGGTCGTACTGGCGGCGGCGAACGTGATCGTCTCGGCGCCCGAGTCCAACGGCCTCGGGATGGGCCGTCTCTTGGAGCCGGGATCGTTTGGGCCGCTCTACATGTTCGGCTACATGCCCCGGGCATGGACCGTCACACTGGTCGGGGCCCTGGTCCTGTGGCTGTGCTCCTACTGGGGTACACGCTGGACAACGCTGCTGCCGGGTCTGTGGGCGGGAATCGTCGGCGCATTGGCGCCGGTGGTGGTGGGGCAGATCCTCGTCGGCCCGGACCACGACATCGGTGGAGATGCTGGTGCACTTCAGGTCATCGCGGGTGGGGTGTTGCTGGGCCCGATCCTCGTCACTGCGGCATTGCAGGTCATCCGTCATGACGAGGGTGGACGGCTGCCCCTGTTAGTGGGACGCGTTTCCCGCATGGGCTTGGTGGGGGCGGCTGTCGTGCTTGTGACGGAGCTGGTGGTGACGTGGTTCAAGCTCGCCGGCACCACCCCTTGGGGCTCAGTGACCGGTGTCCTCGCTCTAGTGCGTTTGGCGCTGCTGGTCGCGCTCATAGTGGCGCTCGTGGTCATGCAGCGCCGGAGCGTGCACAGGATGGCGGTCCCGGCCCTGCTGATCATCATGTGGGTGGCGATCGGTGCGGCGATGACTCGCATTCCGCCGCCGCAGTACTTCGTGCCCACGAGCATCCCGCAGGTGTTCATGGGGTTCGAAGTCCCGGATGCGCCAACCCTTGGGACGCTGATGAGCACGTGGCGGCTCAACCTGCTGTTCGCCGTCCTCGCGGTCGCCGGTATCGCGTTCTATCTCGCGATGGTGATCGCCCTGCGCCGGCGCGGCACGAGCTGGCCGATCAGCCGCGTGCTGTTGTGGTGCGGCGGCTGGCTGGTCGTCCTCGCGGCCACGAGCTCCGGGTTCGGGAAGTACTCCGCCCCGGACTTCGGCGTGCACATGGTGGTGCATATGAGCCTGTCCATGCTCGCTCCGATCCTCCTGGTCCAGGGCGGGGTGATCACTCTGGTCCTGCGTACCGCGCGCGTGGATCGACGGCGGGCGGGCGTGCACTCCTGGGTGACGCAGATCCTGCACTGGCGACTGCTGCGCGTCCTGTACCACCCGGCGTTCGTGTTCATTATCTTCATCGGCTCCTACTACGGCCTGTACTTCACCCCCCTGTTCGAGACGATGATGAGTGTTCACTGGGCACACCAGCTGATGAACCTCCACTTCCTGGCCACGGGGTACGCGTACTACAGCCTGATCATCGGCGTGGACCGTCCCCCGCGGCCCCTGCCGCACATCGGGAAGCTCGGCTACACCTTCGCTGCGATGCCCTTCCACGCCTTCTTCGGCGTCGCGATCATCTCGGCCCCTTCGTTGTTCGCAGAGAACTACTACCGATCTCTGGCTCTGCCCTGGGCGGACCTCGAGCGCTCCCAGCAGACAGCAGGCGCGGTGGCCTGGGCAGGCGGGGAGATCCCTCTGATCATCGCAATCGTCGCACTGTGCATCCAATGGGCGCGTCAGGACGACAAGGAGGCCCGCCGACGGGATCGGCACCTCGACCGCGGCCTGGACACCGAGTTCGACGCCTACAACGGCATGCTCAAGAAACTCTCGGACAGGGAGCGCACACGATGAACCACACCCCCACCGCCCTGGCCGCCCCGCCAGCCCTCTCCCTGGAGGAGCGGTACACCTTCGACATCTCCGGGATGACCTGCGCGGCGTGCGCGAACCGCATCGAGCGGAAGCTCAACAAGCTCGACGGCGTCAGCGCCACCGTCAACTACGCCACCGAGCGCGCCGTCGTCACGGGCATCGCCTCCCCGGCTCAGGCGGTCGAGGTCATCCGCGGCGCCGGCTACGACGCGGCCGAGCACGACGACCAGGACGACGAGTGGTCGCGCCGCGCCAACGAGAATCGCATCGTGACCCTGCGGCGCAGGCTCATCACCGCAGCTTTGCTCACCGTTCCGCTGATGGACCTCACCATCGCCCTCGCACTCGTGGAGCAGTGGCGGTTCCCCGGCTGGGAGCTGCTGTGCGTCCTCCTCGCGGTCCCCGTGGTCACGTGGGCGGCCTGGCCCTTCCACCGGGCCGCCTGGCGGAACCTGCAGAACCGCTCCGTCAGCATGGACACCCTGGTCTCCCTCGGCATCGTCACCTCGTTCGGCTGGGCCCTCGTCGCGATGATCGCCGGGATCGAGCCCAGCGACGGCGTGTGGCTCGGCATCGGAGAGGTCCCCGACGGCGCCAACGCCCTGTACCTCGACGTCGCCGCGGGACTGACGACCTTCCAGCTCGCAGGCCGCTACTTCGAGACCCGCAGCCGGCGCCGCGCCGGCGACGTGCTCAGCGCGCTGTCCGCCCTCGGGGCACGAGAGGCCCGCCGCCGACGAGACGGGGTCGAGACGATGGTGCCGGTCGAGGAGCTCCGCACCGGCGACATCGTGCTCGTACGCCCCGGCGAGACGATCGCCGCCGACGGCCGGGTCATCGAGGGCACCGCCTCCCTCGACACGGGCGCCATGACCGGAGAATCCCTCCACCGCACGGTCGGTCCGGGCGACGAGGTCATCGGCGGCTCCGTCTCCACGGACGGGATCCTCGCCCTCGAGGCGACTCGAGTGGGTGCCCACACACAGCTCGCGCAGATGGCCGCGATCGCAGAGCAAGCGCAGATCCGCAAGGCCCAGGTCCAGCACCTCGTCGACGCGGTGGTGCGCGTGTTCGTCCCCGTCGTCCTCATCCTCACCGTGCTCGTCGCACTCGCCTGGCTCCTCGCCGGCGCTGACGTGTCCACTGCGGTGACCAACGGGATCAGCGTGCTGATCATCGCCTGTCCCTGCGCCCTCGGCCTCGCCACCCCTACCGCGCTCATGGTCGGCGTCGGGCGCGGCGCGCTGCTTGGGGTCCTGGTCAAGGGACAGGACGCGCTGGAAGCCAGCGGCAAGGTCACCACCGTCGTCCTGGACAAGACCGGAACCCTCACGCTCGGCGCCCCGCGCGTCGTCAGCATCCATGCAGACGGGGTCACCGCAGAGCAGCTCATGCGCCTGGCTGCCGGCGTCGAAGCGGCTTCCGAACATGCCGTCGCCGAAGCACTCCGCACCCGCGCCGCGACCATGGTCGCCGACATCCCGACAGCTACCGATCACATCGTTTCCCCCGGCCACGGGATTAGCGCCACGATCGACGGGGAGAGCATCGCTGTCGGCAGCCGGGCCTTCCTGCGCGAGCTCGGCGCCCACGTCGGCGAAGCGCTGGCGCAGACCGTCGCAGATGCCGAAAGGGCAGGGCACTCCACCGCGCTGGTCGCACGGGGCACGGAGGCGATCGGGGTGATCACGCTCTCCGACGTGATGAAGGAGGACGCCGCGGAGGCCGTCGCCGCGCTGCACGAGCTCGGGCTGCGAACTGTACTGCTGACGGGAGACACTCCGGCAGCCGCCGAGCGGGTCGCCGACTCTCTCGGGATCCCGGAAGTCCGTGCCGGCGTCCTCCCCACGGAGAAGGTCGCCGTGATCGAGCAGCTCCAGGACGAGGGGCACCGGGTCGCCATGGTCGGCGACGGCATCAACGACGCTCCCGCCCTCGCGGCCGCCGACCTCGGGCTCGGGATCGTCACCGGCACCGACGTCGCCCTGAAGTCGGCCGACATCATCCTCGTCCGGGATGATCTCTACTCGATCGCCGACGCCATCACCCTCGCCCGCGCCACCCACCGCACCATCCGCACCAACCTGATCTGGGCCTTCGCCTACAACATCGCGGCCATCCCGATCGCCGCCGCCGGTCTGCTGAACCCCCTGATCGCTGCCGCTGCAATGTCCCTCTCCTCCGTCTTCGTGGTCCACAACAGCCTCCGACTCCAGAACGTCACCTCACTCCGGCCGACACGAAGGTAAGGAAGGGCACTAGACCACTCCACCAGATCCGATCATTCATGCGAGTAACCCGCCGCGGTGTACCGTGCTCATCCTGAGAATCGCCCGGCCAAGCTAGAGGGCTGCAGCAACACGGCCATCTACATGAGAACTGCGGCGGCGGGGAGAGAGGTCGCCACTACTGGTCATCGCTTGCTGACTGGTCACTGCACACTGTATGGTCACCGCATGCTGACTATAGCTACGCAGCTCGATGTGATGAATCGGCTTGGCCGCGCCATGGCCGACCCCACGAGATCGCGCATCCTGCTCTTTCTTCTCGATCGTCCGAGCTATCCAGCAGCCCTCGCCGATGAGCTGTCGCTGAGCCGCACGAACGTCTCCAATCACCTCTCCTGCCTGCGTGGATGCGGGATCGTGGTGGCGACACCTGAGGGTCGGCGCACCCGCTACGAGATCGCCGATGGGCACCTCTCCCGGGCGCTTTCCGCGCTGGTCGAGACCGTGCTCGCCGTCGACGACGGCGCCCCTTGCACCGACTCGGACTGTGACGTCCCTCTGTGCTGCAACTCCCCTATCCCCGCCGCTGAGGAGATCGCCAGATGAGCGATGAGTGCTGCGGCCCCGCCCGTCCCGCTGCTACTACCCGGACTCCGCTTGCTTTCTCACCACCTCCGGCCCCCGATGGGGAACCCTGCTGCGGCCCCGCAACGGCGTCGCAACCAGCGGAGGACGGGGATGCGTGCTGTGGGAGCACTGCCCCGGCACCAATCGGCGAGCCGCTTGAGGTAGAGCGTTCGACGCCTTGGTGGCGCGACCGCTCCCTTCTGCTTCCCGTTACTGCCGGGGTCCTGTGGGTCGCCGGTCTGCTAATCGACTGGGCGAACTTCGAGCTGGCGGCCCTGGTCGTGCATGTCCTGGCCCTCCTTGCCGGGGCCTGGACGTTCGTGCCCGGCACGTTGCGGCGCCTTGTGCAGGGTCGCGGCCGGGGCCGGCTTGGTGTGGGTCTGCTGATGACGATCGCTGCAAGCGGGGCTGTGCTGCTCGGTCACGTCGGTGAGGCGGCGGCTCTCGCGTTCCTGTTCTCCCTGGCCGAGGCGCTCGAGGACCGTTCGATGGACCGTGCGAAGCAGGGTCTCCGCGCGTTGCTCGCCCTGATGCCGGAGACCGCCCGGGTCCGGCGGCCCGACGGGCCTCGGACCGTTCCCGCCACAGAGGTCAGCGCCGGGGATGTGCTCCTGCTGGGTGCCGGCGATCGCGTGGCCACTGACGGCGTTGTCGAGACCGGTCGCTCATGGGTGGACACCTCGGCGATCACTGGGGAATCCATCCCCGTCGAGGTGGGGCCCGGGGATGAAGTTCATGCCGGCTCCGTGAACGGCTCCGGCTCGATCTCGCTACGGGCCACGGCAGACGGACGCGACAACTCCCTCACCCAGATCGTGCGCCTGGTCGACCAGGCCCACGCCGCCAAGGGCGAGCGGGCACGCCTCGCCGACCGCATCGCTCGGCCCCTGGTTCCCACGGTGCTCGTGGTCGCCGTGCTCGTCGCCCTCGTCGGCGTCGTCACAGGTGATCCGATGACCTGGGTCGAACGCGCTCTGGTGGTGCTGGTGGCCGCTTCTCCCTGCGCTCTCGCGATCGCCGTCCCGGTGACCGTCATTTCCTCGATCGGCTCTGCCAGCAAGCTCGGTGTGGTCATCAAGTCCGGCGCCGCTTTCGAGCAGCTCGGCACGATCCGCACCGTGGCCCTGGACAAGACAGGCACCCTCACCCGCAACCAGCCGTGCGTAGTGGATGTCGCCGTCACCGAGGGGCACAGCGATCTTGATGTTCTCGCAATCGCCGCGGCACTTGAGTCCGTCAGCACCCACCCGCTGGCCACCGCAATCCTCACTGCCGCTTCCGGTTCGTCGGTGCAGGCCGACGACGTCCAGGAGATTCCCGGTCACGGCATCACCGGCACGATCCGGGGAGGCGTGGTGCGCGCGGGAAGTCCTCGCTGGATCACCCCAGGTGCTCTCGGGGACCAGACTCGAGACATGGCCTCCCAGGGCATGAGCGTGGTCATGGTCGAGGAGGACTCCCAGGTGATCGGCGCGATCGGGATCCGCGACGAGTTGCGCGCTGATGCGGCCGAGGCCGTTGCCGCCCTGCACGCCCAGGGGATCCGCACCGTGATGCTCACCGGCGACAATGAGCTGACGGCCCGGGCGATCGCCGCAGAAGCCGGGATCGACGAGGTCCACGCAGAGCAGCTGCCCACCGATAAGGCCTCCCATATCCGCCATCTGACCGCACAGAGCCCAACCGCGATGATCGGCGACGGCATCAACGATGCTCCCGCGCTCGCTTCAGCAAGCGTCGGCATCGCCATGGGAGTGACCGGGACGGCCGCTGCGGTGGAGTCGGCCGACGTCGCGTTCACCGGCACGGACCTGCGCCAGCTCCCCGCAGCCTTGGCCCATGCTCGTCGGGGACGTCGCATCATGACGGGGAACATCGGCCTCGCGCTGGCGATCATCGTGGTGCTGTTCCCGCTGGCCCTCTTCGGAGTGCTGGGACTCGCTGCCGTGGTGCTTGTGCACGAGGTGGCCGAGGTGGTCGTCATCGCGAACGGCATGCGCGCCGCGCGGGCCGAGGGAGTGCACTCGCAGGGGACACCCAGCCGCGCCGGGCAGGATAACCGCGAGACGCCCCCCACCCGAGAGGCCGCCGAATGCGCCGCAGCACAAAACTGACCATCGGACTGCTTGCCGTCGCGGCGCTGATGCTCGCGGGATTCCTCATCGTCCCCGACACCGGGCGCGACACGACAGCGGATGAAGACGCGTCGGATGCACCGACCTCTCAGCTCGTTCGAGAGGACAGCCCCCGACTCTCGGAGGGAAGCAGCGACGTCGTCTTCGTGGAGTACCTCGATTTCGAGTGCGAAGCATGCCTTTCCCTGTACCCCACCGTCGAGGAGCTCCGCGCCGAGTATGGAGACCGTGTCACCTTTGTGGTGCGGTACCTGCCACTGCATGGAAACTCTGTCGAGGCTGCCCAGGCCGCGGAGGCTGCGAAGGAGCAGGGCGAGTTCGAGGCGATGTACAAGGCCCTGTTCGACAATGCTACCGAGTGGGGACACCAGGAGACGTCCCAGCGTGAACTCTTCTTCTCCTACGCGGAGGAGATCGGGCTGGACATGGAGCGGTTCGAGCAGGTCTACGACGACCCCGCCACGACCCAGCGCATTGAACAGAGCGCCGCGGACGCCGAGGCTCTCGGCGTGACCGGCACCCCCACGTTCTTCGTCGACGGGAAGCCGCTGGAGCCCACCCGTGTCGAGGACCTCACGAACCCTCTCGATACCGCTCTCGAGGGCTGAGGCGGTGTCGACCGCGTCTGGCGCCGGAGAGGCGTCACGGGGGGACATCGTGACCGATGCAGAAACTCGGCCGCGCCTCGGTCTCGGCCTGTTGTTCACGATCACCGGGGGAATAGGCCTGGTGATGGCCGTCGTGCTGCTGGTCGAGAAGATCGCGCTGATCGAGGACCCCGCCTACGTCCCCTCCTGCAGCCTCAACCCGGTCCTGTCCTGCGGATCAGTGATGTCCACCCCTCAGGCCTCGGCCTTCGGCATTCCCAATCCGATCCTCGGCATCGCCGGATTCTCCGCCGTCTTGGCCCTAGGCACAGCTTTCCTGGCTGGTGCCCGCATGGCGCGCTGGATGAGCGTGGTCATTCAGGTCGGTGTCACGTTCGCGATGCTGTTCGTGCATTGGCTGATCGGCCAGAGCCTGTACGAGATCGGGGCGCTATGCCCCTACTGCATGGTCGTGTGGGCGGTGACGATCCCCCTGTTCTGGTTCACCACCCTCCACCACCTGCGCCGCTGGACCCGCGGGGCCGCACCCGTCACGCGTCGAACCGTTTCGCTACTGATCGAGTTCCGGCTCCCGGTGCTCGTGGCCTGGTACCTCGTGATCTTGTCTCTCATCGCAATGAGATTCTGGGACTACTGGTCCACGGTGCTCTGACCCCTCCCCACTCATCTGTCCGTCCCCCTCGACCGGAAGGAGTACGTCCATGCGCTCCCGCTCTCGGCGGCAGCTGCTCCATGCCACAGGGCTCGCTGCAGCCATCGGCCTGGCCACGGCCTGCAGCAGCGAGGACACCAGCGACCGCTACGACTCCGAGAACTCCGGATACGTCTCCGGCAACGGTGTCACCACAGAGATCGCTCCCGCCGACCGTACGGAGCCAGTGGAGTTCTCCGGGACCACCTACGACGGCGACGAGTTCGACTCGATCGAGCACCTCGGCAACGTGCTCGTGGTGAACGTATGGTATGCCTCCTGCCCACCGTGCCGGGTCGAGGCACCTGACCTCCAAGCCATCCATGAGGAGTACACCGACCAGGGCGTCGTATTCATCGGCATCAACCTCCGCGACGAGGCGGGGCCCGCCCAGGCCTTCGAGGAGAACTACGGCATCACCTACCCCTCAATCCCCGATCAGCAGTCCGAGATCCTGTACCAGCTTCGTGGACATGTCGCACCCAATGCCGTCCCCACGACCCTCGTCCTCGATCACGATGGGCGGGTCGCTGGCCGGATCTCCGGAGCGATCGATCCCTCGATCCTGCGTGCGATGCTCGACGGCGTTCTCGAAGAGGCTGCCGAGTGAGCGGGGGCGGACTCGCTGAGACCTTCCAGTCGATCGCCCTGTCGGGCTCTCTCATGCTGGCAGTCGCGGTGGCGGCGATCGCGGGACTGATCGCGTTCCTCTCACCGTGCGTGCTGCCAATCGTGCCCGGCTACCTCGGCTACGTCTCCGGGCTCGCGGGCCAGAACACGGGGATATCTGCATCACCCCGCAAGGATCCAGGTACTGGCCGGAAAACCGCTCGAGGTGAGGCTTACCGAGCGGGAACTGGACGAATGCTGGGAGGCAGCGCTCTATTTGTTGCGGGATTCACAGTAGTTTTCATGGCTCTCGGCGGATTCGCCGGGGCGATGGGATACCTGCTTCAAGCTCACGCCGAATGGATCAACCGCATCGCCGGCCTCATCGTCATCTTCATGGGAATCATTTTCATGGGTGCCCTGCCTCGGCTTTCAGGGAACATCCGGGTCACGAAGAGACGGCCCGACGCAGGCCTCCTGGGCGCCCCGCTGCTCGGGTTCGTCTTCGGGCTCAGCTGGACCCCGTGCATCGGCCCCACGTACGCCGCGATCATCGCCCTCTCCCTCGACTCAGGAGCAGAGGGCTCCGGAGCGACACGCGGTGCCGTCCTAGCTCTCGCGTACTCCCTTGGCCTAGGCATCCCCTTCGTGATCAGCGCCCTCCTTCTCGACAAGGCGATGGGCGTGAGCAGGGCCCTTTCGCGACACCGACGACTCCTCGGGATTCTCTCCGGCGCACTGTTGATCACCATCGGACTCCTTCTTCTCACCGGGACGTGGGCCACCTGGATGGATCACCTGCAAGGCTCCATCGCCACGTTCCAGCCAGCCGTGTGAACCCCGCGGAGCCTTTGGCGCCACCTGCCGAGAACGTTTCGCAGTACAGAGCCCGGGCGTCGGACGACCGACGTGACACACACACCACCGAGACGCCGGACTCAAGTAAAGAGAACGTATGGAGACTCGGGCCGATGCGTCCTCGGTTCAAGAACTGGTGAAGTCATCAGCCAAGGTCTCCCTCGAGTGTTCCCCAAGCCCGCGCCCGTCGGTATGTTGGTCTTACCGGTTACGAGGTACGAGAGTTTCTTCCCGATACTTGCACTGCTTTTGCGTTGCCGCGACCCAATGCCCGAATCTCCCCGAACACTTCGGGGATCATCACGGAGAACATTCATGGCCACGAGCAATTCCCACCGCGCGCCTGGCCGCGCAATCACCCCCCTCCGCCACAGCGGACGCGCCCTGCGTGGCACCGGAGGCGCGGCCGTCCTCGGCACCGTGCTGCTCGGCTCCGCCTTCGCTGGCGGCACCGCCCAGGCAGCCCCTGCTGTCCCCGCGTCCACCCCCGCCGTGGCCTCGCCGGCTGCTGCGCCCGCCGCCCCGACCCCGGCCAAGGCGCTCCATTCCTCGAAGAAGCTCCGCTGGGGCTCCCAGGGATCTTCGGTCGAGAAGCTCCAGTCCGCGCTGAACAAGGAGGGCGCCTCGCTTGCTGTGGACGGCAAGTTCGGGAAGCTCACCCACGGCGCGGTGAAGGACTACCAGCGAGACAACGGCCTCCAGGTCGACGGCGTCGTAGGCCCCGAAACCCGCGGCTCACTCAATGGCGGCGCGTCCGTCGGCGGCGCAGGCACCTCCGTCCCGACCCAGGGCGCATCCTCGTCCTCCAGCAGTGGTGAGGCGATCGTCGACGCCGCGCGCACCCAGATCGGCGCCTCCTACTCCTGGGGCTCGAGCAAGCCGGGCGTGAGCTTCGACTGCTCCGGCCTGACCCAGTACGCCTACAAGCAGGTCGGCATCGACCTCCCCCGCACCTCCGGCCAGCAGGTCGCCGCGGCGACCCAGATCTCCAAGTCCGAGGCCCAGCCAGGCGACATCGTCGTGTGGCCCGGCCACATGGGAATCTACGCAGGCGGCGACAAGGTCGTCGATGCGGGTCGATCCCCCGGCGCCGTCACCGAGCGCACGATCTGGGGCAACCCCACCTTCATCACCTTCCGCTGACCCCAACAGCGCTGAGCGACGTGCAGTCCCCTTCGACGACGGGCTGTACGTCGCTCGTGGTTCTGCGGGTGGTGAAGACGCGGAAGTCCAGCGCCTCCATCGCGGCTGTTCATGGCGCGGGCAACGCAACGGGAAGCATGCAGCGAAGACGCCTCCGGCGATCGCGGTGCGGCGTTCGATCCAGCGAAGGCGCAGCCAATGGGCTCTTGCCCTGATGAAGGTGGCGGTGCCGACCAGCGCACACCTGGTGTCCTCAGCGCGGACGAGCGCGTCCAACTCCGTGCAACTATGGACCCGCCGGGTCAAGTCCCTGGAAGTGGTGTAGCGATCCTTTGCTGAGAGGGCAGGCGGTCAGTGCGGGCAGGGGGTTAGTGGTGACCTCCTCGGTGCTGGTGTCAGGGACGAGAGTGAGGCGGCAGCGAGTGAGAACGTCGAGGCCGAGATAGCGGGGTCCTTCGGCCCACTCGTCGGCCTGTGATGGCGCTCATCGATTTTCCCCAGAGTTGCTCGGTGAAGTTCCCCAGGGTCGCGGGGTTAGGTTAGCGGAGGTTGGTGCCGGTGGTGGCGCGGCGGATTTCTTCGGCGGCGGTGGCGTGGTGACGGAGCCTGTAGGAGGCGCCGTCGAGGGTCACCACGACGGAGCGGTGGAGAAGCCGATCGAGCATCGCGGCGGCGACGGTGGTGTCGCCGAGGATCTCTCCCCAGGCCCCCACGGGCCTGTTCGTGGTGATCACGATCGAGGTCTTCAGGTAGCGCTGGTTGATGACTTGGAACAGTGCTGATGCCGCTTCGGCCGGCAGTGGCAGATAGCCGAGCTCGTCGATGATCAGCAGGGTGGGGCCGGCGAAGAACCGCATCATCGTGGACCATTTGCCCTCGATCGCGGCGCGGTGGCAGCGGGCGGCGAGGTCAGCGGCGGAGGTGAAGTAGACCCGATAGCCAGCATCGACCGCGGCGTGGCCGAGGCCGGTGGCGATGTGGGTTTTACCCACGCCGGGCGGGCCGATGAGCAGCACGTTCGTCGCGTTCTCCAGGAACCGGCAGGTCCCGATCTCTGCGAGGAGGTTGGGGTCGATGCCGGAGGCGGCGTCGTGGTCGAAGTTGCTCAGCGTCGCTCCGGTGGGCAGGTTCGCGAACCGGAACCGGCCCGCGAGGCGACGTTTCTCGGTGGCGCTCACCTCGATCGCCAGTAGCTGCTCCAGGGCGTGGGTGAGGGTCCAGTCTTCGGCCTGGGCTTGGTCCAGGATGCCGGGGAGGGCTTCGGCGGCGTCGGCGAGCTTCAGCTCGTCCAGGTGGCCCTTGAGCTGCTGATAGACGGTCGCGGTAGTGGGTGTGGTGGTCATGTCAGGGTGTTCCTGTTCTTCGCGGCCTGCTCATAGGCGGCCAGGTCGATCACGGTGGCGTTCGGGGCCGGCGGCCCGGTCAAGACCTGGGCAGCGGCCAGCGCCGCAGCACCGGGTGGGATGCGTTCCTTACGGCGGTGGGGCCGTCCCGGCGGGGCCGAGGCCAGCGCGATGGTCTCCAGCGCGGTGACGTGCTGATCGGTGCGCTGGGTGATGCCCAGACCGGGCTCGGCCAGGCGGTGACGAGCAACCGCAGCGCCGGAGGTGGTGGTGATCTCGATGTGGTCCTTGCCGAGGTGCTGGTGAACATTGACCGTGGCCATCGCGAGTTCGGGTGGGACGGAGTATCGGTTGCCGCGCCAGTGGATCAGCGCTTGCCGCGAGACAGTCCGGTGTTCGGTCACCACCACCGGGAACGCCATCGGCGGTAGTGGCCGGAGACGCTCTTGAGCACGCATCTGGGCGGCGGTCGTGGTCCCGGTCGGGCTCTCGCGGCGCCTGCCGTCCTGCCGGGCCGCGAACTGTTCGAGGGAGGTCTGGGCCTGCTCGGCCGTGATCTCGTCGGGCAGGGTTCGCCACCAGCGTTGGGCGGCGGTGTGGTTGTTCTTCTCGACCACGCCCTTGCGGTTGCCTGAGCGGGGTCGGCAGGCGACGGCCTGGACTCCGTGGTGCTTCGCGAACGCGGAGAACATCGCGGTCAGGTCCCCGGTGGCGGGGTCCAGCACGGTCCGCATCCGATCGAACCGCCACACCCTGGTCAGCCCTCCGAGGAGGGAAAGCACGGTCGTCATCGCGGCCAGCAGGTGGGGCAGGTCCATCGAGGGCGCGATCGCGGCCCGCCAGACGCCGGAGTGGGCGAGCGAGCCGACCAGCAGGAACGCTCGCTTCGTGGGGTAGGCCCACTGCTCGGGTGCGTCGGGCAGCTCGAGCCAGTCGAACTGAGTCTCCTCCCCGGGCGGATGGTCGATCACCGCGTTGGGACGCTTCGTGACGTGGGCGCAGGCCTGGCAAGCCGGCCGCAACGACCGGTCACGGATCTGCCGGGTCAGGGACTGGTAAGAGCCCTCGAACCCCAGCGGCCGCAGCTCGTCCAGCAGCGTCACGGCCCAGAGGTGAGGATCCTCGATCAGCCTGGCGGTGACGTAGTCGGTGAAGGGCCCGAATGCGTCCGGGACGGCGGGTTTGCGGACGCCCGGTTCGCGGTCGCCGCGGAGGTAGGAACGGATGGTCTTGCGGTCGTGGCCGGTGCGTCGGGCGATCTCGCTGATCGTGATTCCCTGCCGGTGCAGAGCGTGGATGTCCACGCTGCTCCTCTCTGAGAGCATGAGCGTTGGGCCTCCCTGGAAGGCTGGTGAGTGGTCAGAGACCACCAGCATCCAGGGAGGCCCGCCTCATGCGACGGAGCGACCCAGACTGGGGAATTTCGGTGAGCACAACTGGGGAATTTCAGCGAGCGTCATCACCTGTTCGGCCAGGACCGCGCCGACAAGACGGACGATCGCCTCGCGGGTGGGGAAGATGCCGACAGAGTCCGTGCGGCGGCGGATCTCCTTGTTCAGCCGTTCGGTGGGGTTGTTCGACCAGATCTGGCCCCACACGTCCTTGGGGAACACTGTGAACGCGAGGAGGTCCGCGCGGGCCGCGTCGAGGCGCTCTGCCACGGCCGAAAGCTTCTCGCTGACATAGTCCAGCAGTCGGTCGAACTGGGCGTTCACCATTGCGGCGTCGGGCTGGTCATAGACGCCGTGCAGCATCGCTTTCACCGCCGACCACATGCTCTTCGGCGCCACGGCCACGAGGTTCGCGGCGTAGTGCCTGCGGCACCGCTGCAAGCCCGTTACCTTGTGAGCACCCCGATGGACGGGGTCTGGTCGCTCGGCCGGGTATGGCTATGTTGCCCTGCCATCAATGGTCCGGGGGGTGTTGCCGCCCGGTCGAGAGACACGCGTTGACCGCTGATAGGGACACGGCCCAGCACTGCTGAGGTCTCTTTGTAACGTGGGTGCCGGCATCGGGTGTCAGGACTGCGACCAGCGATGATGCTCCAAGGAAGGACAGCATCATGAACACACGATTCGCGGTCGTCGTCGGCCTGGACGTCGGGAAGACCGCTCACCACGCGTGCGCGCTCGACCCGGAGGGGAACAAGCTGTTCGATAAGCCCCTCCCGCAGGACGAGACCAAGCTCCGCGAGCTGTTCACTCAGCTGCAGAACCACGGCGAAGTGTTGATGGTGGTCGATCAGCCCAACACCATCGGGACGCTACCGATCGCCGTCGCCCGAGACACTGGCTGCACCGTCGCCTACCTCGCCGGGTTGGCGATGAGGAAAGCCGCGGATCTGTATCCCGGCAGGTCAAAGACCGATGCACGCGACGCGTTCATCATCGCCGACACCGCTCGGACTATGCCTCACACGTTGCGGCAGGTCGATCGAGACAACGAGATCCTCTCCGCCCTGAAAGTCCTGGCCGGCTTCGATGAAGACCTCGCGCACGAGACCACGAGGGCGCTGAATCGGATCCGGTCGCTGCTCACGCAGATCCATCCCGCACTCGAGCGCGTCTTCGTCGGTGGCAGCTTTTCCACGACACTGGTGCTGGATCTGCTGGAGAAGTTCGGCGGCCCCACCGGGCTCAAGACTGCTGGCCGTGGCAAGGTTCTCCGGTTCGCCCGGTCCCATTCCCGCCGGAGTCCCGAAGCACTGGTCGATCAGATCTTCACGGCGCTCGGAGAGCAGACCGTCATCGTTCCTGCGACCGCAGCAGTGGAGCTCGTGATCCCCAGAGTCGCTGGTCAGGTCAAGGAACTCAAGGAACAGCGAGCGACCGTGGCCAGGGAGGTCGAGGGCATGTTGGAGGACTTCCCTCTCGCCTCGGTCTTGATGAGTATGCCGGGGATCGGCATCAAGACCGCCGCTCAGATCCTCTTGAACATTGGCGACGGTTCCGCGTTCGAGACCCCGGGCCACCTCGCGGCCTATGCCGGCATCGCGCCGGTCACGCGAAGATCCGGAACCTCGATCCGCGGGGAGTTTCCCGCTCGATCAGGCAACAAACGACTGAAGAACGCACGGTTCTACTCCGCCTGGGTCGCCTCGAACCACGACCCGATCTCCAAGGCTTACTACGATCGGAAACGAGCCCAGGGCAAGCGCCACAACGCCGCCGTGATCTGCCTGGCACGCCGCCGCTGCAACGTCATCTTCGCCATGCTCCGCGACGGCACCTACTACCAGCCACCCACCAACGCCCCGACACCCGAGCCAGCCGCCCTCGCGGCTTGACTCGGAACATAGGGACACCCCCCATCGAGTACGAGACCATCATGAACCCGACCGTCAGCCTGGCGACCTAACCCCAGCTGACATCAGTCCCGTCCCAACGGGTCTACTCTCACTGGCACGAGCATCGCTGCGGGCGCGGAGAGCGCCGAACGTGACGGCCGCCGCGACGAGAGCGGGGCTGCGCCCGACTATGCGCAGTCCCACGACGTCGCCTCGGCGCCGGGCGCCTCCGATCGCCTTTCGAAGAGCGCCACATGGTCGCCGCCTCCACTTCATGCCGTGGTTCTCCCACTTCGGCCCGGGGATGCCGAAAGGCCATGCCGACAGCAGGGGTCTCGTCGGCTTGGCAGATCGCGTGCGTACCGACTACGAGCGCGGCGAAACGATATCCGAGCCGTGTAGCGTGCACAGAATCACGCCGTCGCCGGTGAGTCCGAGAAGCCTCTCGGCCGCGGAGAGCAGATCGATCAGCGCCTCCGAGTGCGCGAGGGAATAGACCGAGGCGCGCCCCTCGGGGCGGACGGTGACCATACCGGTGTCGCGTAGACATATCAGATGCTTCGAGACCGTGCTCTGCGACAGACCCAAGTGCTGGGTGAGGTCAACCACGCGGTGCTCACCGAGCTGCAAATGATGGAGGATGATCAGCCGGTTCGGGTCGCTGAAGCTATGGAAAAGGCTCGCCGCCGGCATCATCGCATCCGCCGTGACGGCTCCGGGGTCGATGCCGTGCATCCGCACCTGGTCCTCCAGGGATGTCATCGCCATTCGGCAATAATAGTCACGACTGTTCACCAAGTCGAGCACGTTGCGCATGGTTGGGTTGTCTATGTAACATCGCTGTATGACGATGACATCGAGCAGCATGACAATCATTCTCGCCTTCACTCCGGGAGTGGGTGCCAGATGAGTACTGGACACAGTCACGGGCCCGCAGTCGAGGAGGTGGGAGGACACCCCGGCGACTTCCGTGCGCGACTGTGGATCGCCTTCGGCATCACCGCGACTATCGTCGTGGCCCAGGCTGCGGGTTCGATCCTCACCGGGAGCCTCGCACTGCTGACGGACACCGCGCATGCGATCACTGACGCCTCGGGCCTGCTCGTCGCGCTCATCGCCGCCACGTTGATGCTCAAGCCCACCACCTCACGGCGCACGTGGGGCTTCCGCCGGATCGAGGTCATCGCCGCACTGGGGCAGGCGACCCTGCTGCTCGTGGTCGGCACCTACGCCGCGATCGAAGGCATCCGCCGCTTGTTCGAGCCGCCGGAGGTGCCCGCCACCGAGCTGCTGATCTTCGGCATCGTCGGCCTGCTCGCGAACATCGTCGCCATCGCCGTCCTGTCCTCCAGTAGGGGCGCGAACTTCAACATGCGCGCGGCGTTCCTCGAAGTCCTCAACGACGCTTTGGGGTCTCTCGGTGTGATCGTCGCGGCGATCGTGATCGCCACCACAGGCTTTCAGCAGGCCGACGCCATCGCAGGATTGTTCATCGCCGCCCTCATCGTCCCGCGTGCCTTCACTCTCATGCGCGAGACCACGGCTGTGCTCATGGAGTTCACCCCGAAAGGGCTCGACCTTGACCAGGTCCGCCAGCACATCCTGGAGCTGGAGCACGTCACCGACGTCCACGACGTGCACGCCTCCACGGTCGCCACGGGGCTACCCACGATCACCGCGCACATCGTCGTGGAGGACGAATGCTTCACCGACGGCCATGCCGCCGACGTGCTCCACGACATCAAGGAATGCGTCGCCAGCCACTTCGACATCGCCGTGCACCACTCGACCTTCCAAGTCGAGACCGCTCACATCAGTGATCACGAGCAGGCCGCGGTGAGACATCCGTAGCTGAAGCGCCCTGGGTTTCGTTCCGTGGTTAGACGGTCGCGGGCGCGGTCGCCGCGGGGTGAGTGTAGGTCGCTTCGACCTCGGCCGGGGTGCGGTAGCCGAGAACTTCGTGGATCCGGCGTGTGCTCCACCAGTGGGCCCAGGCCATCGTCGCGATCTCCACGTCCGAGACTGAGCCCCAGACGCGCCTTGAGTAGATGAGCTCGGTCTTGTAGAGACCATCCACCGCGTCAGCCAGCGCATTATTGAATATTCGGCGTGTTGAGCACCGGTGGTGGTCCCGTTCGGCGCCACCTTGTCGGGGGCGTGATCGTGGTGCTCAG